>DATDKN010000106.1:0-14853 GCA_036519995.1 Terrimicrobium sp.
AGGTTGCGAAACGATTGATACCGCCGCTGCAGGGCGCGCCGTTGCAAATCAAGCTATCCGCAGCGAACCCCCGGGCAATTACTTTATCGGTCGTCGCATGTACAAGGTCGACTACAAGGTGTGGGGCTGGGTGCGCGAACCGGGTAAGCCTTGGAGCGCAGCCCGTCTCGTCATGTTGAATGAACAGCGCAAGCTTGCCCCTGATCGCGCCCAAGGAAAACTCGGGACCGATAACGATTACGAGTACCGCCTGACCGGATACTTTTCCGGCGACACCGTATATGAGCCTGCCAGCAATGGATTTTACCCTGAGTTCATCTTGCTGGGAGCTGAAGTGAGGTCGACCAAGCCGCCGAATATTTACCAGCAGGAACGCCAGCGCGATCCAAAGGTGCGCATGCTTCAGCCGCCATCCTGACGAAAGGGCGCTCTGCCAATCCGAGCGCAGCTTGGCGGAGCTCCGCCAGCGCGAGCGAACGCGTCGCCCAGGGAATTTCAACCCTCCGTTGAACGAACGCGCGCACGCTCTAAGCTTATAAAGCCAGAATTGCAAATGAACATGATCGTCTCCATCCGACACCTCTCCAAGATTTATGGGGCAGGCGAGACAGAGGTGCGGGCACTCGATGACGTAAGCTTCGATATCGAGACCGGCGAGTTTCTAGCTTTAATGGGTCCGTCCGGCTCCGGCAAATCGACTTTGCTTCACATCATCGCCGGCATCGACCGACCAACCGAAGGAGAATGCCATGTCCAAGGGGTTGATGTGGCGAAACTGACCGAATCCGAGCTAGCGGATTGGCGAAATGAAAACGTCGGATTCATCTTTCAAACCTTCAACCTCATTCCCGTCCTGACGGCCGCGGAGAACGTGGAACTTCCGCTCCTTTTGACTGCGCTGTCCGCATCTCGCCGCGGCGAAATGGTCGCTGCCGCCCTTGACTTGGTCGGCCTTTCTGATCGAGCGCATCATCTGCCGAAGCAATTGTCCGGCGGACAGGAGCAACGCGTCGCCATTGCGCGCGCAATTGTCACCGATCCCAATTTGATTGTCGCCGATGAACCGACCGGAAATCTTGATGCCAACTCTGCCGAAGCCGTGCTGGAGATCCTGCGCGCGCTCAGCTGTGAGGTGGGCAAAACCGTCATCATGGTCACCCATGACCCCAGAGCCGCCAGCCAGGGAACGCGTTCGCTTCATCTCGAGAAAGGACGCCTGCTTCCGGAAAGAGAAGTCCAAGGAGTCCTTTGATGTCGCTCGGTGGATTCATCCTCAAGAACGCCCTGCGGAACAAGCGGCGCTCGTTTCTTACTGTCGCCAGCGTTGCCATCAGCCTTTTCCTCTTTGTGACACTGCAGGTGGCGATCAGGGAAATGACCATTCCTCCTGAGGATATCAGCGCCTCATTGCGCATCGCCGTGCGCAACAAGATTTCCCTGGCCAACCCTCTACCCGCTCGACAACTGTCGGTCATTTCGCGAATGCCCGGGGTCGCCGCCGTTACCCCCTTCACCTTCTTCGGAGGAAAGTTCAAAGACGACGACAGTCTCGGCTTTGCACAGTTTGCCGTCGATCCGGAGAAGTTTCTGCAACTCTTTGGCGAGGCCAAAATCCCGGCTGACCAGCTGGAGGAATGGAAACGCGCTCGAGACTCGTGCATCGTCGGCAAGGACACTGCCAAGCGCTATGGCCTCAAGGTAGGCGACAGAGTCACCCTCGTAGGAACAATTTATCCGGTCGACCTCCAGCTTCGCATCGCCGGAATCTACGAAGGCACGATCGATGATACCAACATGTGGTTTCACCAGAAGTATCTCGACGAGGCCATGAAGAATTGGGGCCAAGTGGGCATGTGGTGGCTACGAGCCGAGAGCGCCGAGGTGGTCCCGGACCTTCTTCGGCGGATCAATGCGGCCTTTGCAAACACTTCCGCTGAAGTCCGCGCCGAGACAGAGCGTGCGTTTCAGATGAGTTTTGTCTCGATGTGGGGAAACATCAGTCTGTTGATCAACTCCATTTGCACCGTTGTTGTCTTCACGCTGGCGCTCGTCACGGCTAGCACCATGAGCATGGCCATTCGAGAACGCTTTCGCGAGCTCGCGGTCTTGAAGGCGCTCGGATTTCGCCGTCACCAGCTCGTGGCTTGCATCCTCGCCGAAAGTTTCGGGCTGGCTTTCGCCGGAGCAGTCATTGGTATCGGCGGGGCCGCCATTCTCTTTAGTTCGGGAAAATTCGCCTTCTTCCCTGTCTTTGAGCTGACTCCCCGCATCTCCGGGCTCGCCTTCTTGATCGGAGGGTTGCTCGGAATCATCTCGATGCTTGCTTCCGCCTGGTCAGTCTCCCGCATGAGCGTCGTCGAAGGATTGAAGACGCTCGATTGATCTGGAATACGGCATCTCGCATCGCCATGAAACTGCCGCTCACTTATAATCTTCGCAGCGTTCTCGTTCGTTGGCGTGCCACCCTTGCAACGGTTCTTTGCACCGCGCTGGTCGTGGCTGTGTATGTGGTAATCCAGTCGCTCGCCGTTGGTTTGGAAAAATCAAGTGGAAACACGGGTGACCCTCGGAACCTCCTCGTTGTTCGTCGCGGCGCCACTGCAGAGTCGACCAGTCAGATCACCCCCGAACAGTATCGGACCATCCGTTACGTCGAGGGAATCGAGCGTGACTCCGCGGGTCTGCCTCTGGCATCAAGCGACTTGAGCTTGGTGATCAATGTACCCCGCGTCGGAGGGGGCGAAGCCAATGCGATCGTTCGGGGAGTCTCTCCAATGGGAGCGCTTCTCCGACCTCAGGTTCAGCTCACCCAGGGCCGTTGGTTCACTCCAGGAAGGCGCGAAGTCGTCATCAGCGAGCGCCTTGCCGCGCGCCTCGCCAAGATGCAAATCGGACAGTCCTTTACCACCGGACCGGCCAGACTCACGATTGTCGGCTTTTTTGACGCCGGGCGAAGTGCTTTCGATTCCGAGATCTGGATGGATGCGAATGAAGCGCGCTCGATCTTCGACCGGGAAAACTATTCCAGCGTCCTCTTGCGACCGGAGAGCAGTGAAGCCACCGAAAGGATTGTCGCTCAGTTGGAGAATGATAAGCGGTTCAAACTGCGAGCATTGCCGGAAGTTGAATATTATCAGGAGCAGATCGGCGCCGTGAAACTGATCAAGATTCTCGGCGGCTTTCTGGCGAGTACTATGTCCATTGGCGCGGTCTTCTCCGCGATGAACACTATGTATGCGGCTGTCGGGGCCCGCACGCGAGAGATTGGAACACTGCGAGTTCTTGGATACAGAAGAAAGAGCATCCTCCTTGGCTTTCTCCTCGAAGGAGCTCTGCTAGCGCTTATCGGCGGAGTGCTCGGATGCATCTTCTCTCTTGTCTTCAACGGCTGGAGTGTCGGAACCCTAAGCTTTGAAACGTTTAGTGAAACCGTATTCGATTTTCGGATTACGCCGATGCTGATTGCGCAAGGAATGGCTTTTTCGATCGTGGTCGGTCTAATCGGCAGCTTGCTGCCGGCGATCCGCGCGGCCAGATTGCCGGTCATCTCTGCGCTCAAAGCGATCTAACATCGGATTGTCTCTAATGCATGAAACGCGACGATCTTGAGAAACTTCGCATCCCTCGGGAGCAGCGTTCTTCGCGAGGCTCCAATGCGATACTTATCTTTCTGGCGATCGCGTTCATCTTGGTAGCGGCAGCCTGGTTTGCCTGGCCGCGTGTTTCCGATTCCAAGCGCCTGGTCTCGCAGACTCAACCGTCCCAGACCGACTCCTCCTCTGCTCCGAGGTCGGTCGCCTCGCCTTCCCCACCAGATCAAACTGGCATTCTGCTGACGACTAGCGGCTACATCATAAACCGCGAGCGAATCGAATTGAGCCCACGTTTCGTGGGCATTGTTCGCTGGATTGGAGCGAAGAAAGGCGATCCCGTCAAAAAGGGTCAAGTCGTCGTCCTGCTTGATGATTCCGAGCAGCGCGCACGCCTCACCGAGGCCGAGGGTCGACTCGCCCGTGCTCAAGCGGCCCTCCAAATTGCCAGGACACGCTTCAATCGCCTCAAAACTCTGCGTGAGCAGCGCGTCGAATCCGAGCAGCAACTCGACGACGCCCAGGCTGAACTCACTTCCGCTGACGCTGGACTCCGTGAGGCCCAAGGCTTGCTGGACCTCGCTCGCTGGCAATTGGCTTGGACCGTTATTCGCTCTCCGATCGACGGGGTGGTCCTTGAAAAACTGGCTGACGAAAACGAGCTTGTCTCTCCCCAAAGCTTTGGAGGCGACAAGGGACCCAGCACCGCGCTGCTAGCCGTTGCCGATCCGCAAGATCTTCAAGTCGAGATCGATCTCAACGAGAGCGATCTTTCGAAAGTATGGCTGGGTCAACCCTGCCGCGTCGTACCGGAAGCTTACCCAGAGCATGTTTATGATGGCTATGTGGCCGAAATAGCTCCCGAAGCGAATCGGCAGAAGGGAACGCTCCAAATCAAGGTGCAGATCAAGAATCCTGATCGCTACCTGATTCCCGAAGTTAGCGCGAAAGTAGATTTTCTGGCCTCTTATCCTCCGGTTTCGCCTTAACCTGTGGTGTTGGCAACGGAATCGGCCGGTCACTGAGTTTAGGCAACTGCTGCTCCGGCGGCGGCGCCTTCGGATCATAGGGAACTCCTCCCACCACTGCTACAGAAGCATCCGGTTTCCTAACGAGATAAGGTCTGGCATCATAAGCCTGGTAAGCCTGTTGTTTGAGCACCTTTCCATTCACATCGAAGTGGGAATACAAAAATGACTTCGGAGCGGTATTCTGCAGGATGTGGATTTGGTTTCCGCCATCTAATTCAATGTCAGGACTCGCGAAAGTTATGAAACGTCCAAGCTGCGTCGTGCAATAGATAACTCCTGCCTCCTTGTCTTCGACCCGCAGGTAGAGCATCGTCGTCCGCGGAAGACGGTGCGCAAGGATGGTAAATGTTCGCGCTCTTCCTTGGCCGAGCCCTTCCGGCACCCCGACCGTCTGCTGCCACAGTTGGCGCCCTTCGGTTATCTCGATGTTCAGCTGAGGTGAAACGAAATACTTGCCGAGTTGGGATACATAAACTACCGCCCGGACACGGTAGGTGCCAAACTCGCTCAGCGGATAGAGCGGAGTAATATTTATGGACCGCGCGAGCCTCTGGCCCGCTTCGATTTCGACCGTTTGATTTTGATAATGAGGATTGATTGGCGGCAAAGGACGGCCATCCACGGTTTCAATTTGAAACCCAAACCATTTCTCACGAAGAGTGTCTTCCAGGGTCAGAGTGCCTCCACTTAGATTTGTAATCGTCACATTGCAGATCAGCGGTTCGTAAACCATGTAGAGAGACCGCTTCAAGGCGACGTCCACCTGCACCTGGGCGGTGGCGGGGACCAGCAGCACGAGGCCAAGCAATAATCCTAAGCCGAGGCATTGCCAATTCGGGTGAGCACCGAGGAAGTGCGTTCTGCGGGCGAGTTTCTCGATGCTTTCAGACTCGCCTGAGGCAAGTCCGCCAAGGGTAGGCGCGGATCTCTCGCTTACAGCTCTCCTCATCTCGCGGTCCGCTCTGGTGGGGAATCGGAAGCTGTCCTGAAGCCCAGCGCATCGTCAGTTTGCAAGCTCGTCAGCAGGAGAACGCGGCGCGTGATGCTATAGTCCTGGTTCCTCCAATTTCCGCCACGAATGACGGGTATCTTGTTTCCTTGCATCCGGGGATCCTCACCGGGCGAAGCTGTCCATTCAGAAACATTTCCGGCAAGTCCGACAACCCCAAACGGACTTTTGTCCTCCATTTTGGCATCGACCGGCGACCACCTCTTGTAACCGTCCTTTTCCCCGCCCCGCTGGGGATTTGGATCCAGATCGTTCCCACTGTTCGACTTGGTTAGGTCGGCTTCGTTCCCCCATGGATACTTAAATCCTTGCGTTCCGCGGGCGGCTTTTTCCCATTCCTGCTCGGTGGGCAGCCTCCGGCCCTTCCACTTAGCGTAAGCATAGGCATCGAACCAATCGACTCCAAAGACCGGACAATTTACGTCGAGGGCAGCATCACGGAACCTGCCCCATTGCTTAGCTCTGGTGTAATAACCCGGCATCGGTCCAGTCGCCAGAGTTTGGTCGGCCCATTCGACCGGCAGATGCGACTTGCCTTTTGGCTGCTCGGGGTGTTCGAACTTCGCCGCTGCTTCCGGATGCTGCTCAAGGAACTTAAGAAATTCAGCATATTGTCCAATTGTTACCTCGAACTCCTCGATGTAAAAGGTGGGCAAGCTAAGCCTTTCACCATTCTGATAAATGAAGTCGCCAGCCGGAATTTGGATCATCCGATTGGAGATGCGAAGATCACCGCCCTTGGGCCGAAAAAGAAACCACCAGAGAAAGCCGAGCGCCAGACCCAGCAAACAGAGTGAGACCGCGGAACTCGCGATCATGCTTCTTCGTTGCCGATTTTTCGCCGCCTGAATGACACGAGTGGCCGTTCGCTCCTGAGCGTCAAGTTTGTAAGCATCTTCGGGAGTGGCTGCCGGTTCCATCAAAGCGATTTGCTGCAACAGGCCGTTCCAATCCGCGTAGGCAGTTTCGCCGGACGCCAGAGAGTTGGCCAAACGCCGCACACCAAGTTTCTGCGGCGATCCCGGAAGCACGTCAGCGACGATTCGTCCCAAGTCGCGCATTTCCTCGGCCCTCGCAGACGTCGCGTCGACTTTATGCGTGGCAATGTTTGCCAGTCGAACTCGACCGTTCGGACATATAAGCAGGCAGCTTGGCGAGAGAGCGGTGTGGCCAATGTTCTCGTGAGAAAAGTAAGCCAACGCCTCGCTGGCGACTCGGATCACTTGAAGGGCCGTTCGCTCGTCCAGGAAATCACCAGCTTCACGAACCGCCTGCAAAGAACGACCCGGAACAAATTCGCCGGAGTAAAAGTATACGCCGCTTTCTTCACCGGCCTCATACACAGCGGCGACATAGGGGTGTCGAACGTTTGCTTTGGCGCTCGCGTTCGCCATGAAACGCTCGATTTCTGAACTCTCCTTGGCTAACTTGCTGTCCAGCGTATAGAGACGAACCTTGCGTCGCATATTCTTCTGAATGGCTTGATAGATTGGACCGTATTCTCCTTGTTCAAGCCTTGCCTCTATATGATAGTTTCCGACATCGAGACCTACCAGGTCGTCGGCTGGAAGCACTTGCTTCTCGCGCATCTGAACCGGTTTCTGAGCGCTGGGATAGACGTCCTTTGCGACTACGGCCCGAGGAGTTCCGCGCAATCGGCTGTCGCCCAGCGCCTGCACTGGCTTGCCAGCGTTAGCGCCAGCTCCGTTTGCGGTCGCTACGGCATCCGGCCTTGGAGTTGCCCTGACCAGACGCGCAGGAGCGGATCCCGAGACTACGCGGACGATAGGTGCCGGCTGAACCAGGGTCGGCTCTACCTGAGATTTAAACAGACTCCGAAGAGCGTCGTCGAGCGATTCGCCACTAACCGGCTTCGGAAGGAAGTGACATCCGTGCATGCGAGCGGCGTGCTCCGAAAGATCATACCCGGAGATGAAAATAGTTCGCATCTTCGGCAGATGCGGTTGAATGCTCTCGCGGAGCGTAAATCCGTCGAGAGGCTTGATCACGACATCGCAAACCAGGACATCGACATTCCCGTTACGGTTGATCCATTCCACCGCCTCGTCACTGGTCGTGGCCACGCCAAGTGTGCCCCAACCGCCTTCCTCCAGCCACGCTGCCAGACCGACAGCGAGGCCAGGCTCGTCATCGACGATTAAGATCTTCATTCCCCGCTTTCCTTGAGATACAACTGGAGCGGAAAGTCCTTGGCAATGCTTGCAGGATCGGCACGGAAGTCCTGCAGTTCGTTATTGTAATATACCCCCATAATGTACCCGAAGAACTTTCTCCCGGTCGCTCCGTTCTCGACCGCGCTGCCGGGCAGACCACTGTCAGGCAGGGTGTATTGCACCTCAAGTAATTCAGGTTCGTTGGAACTCCAGTCGACTGGCGGGCTTAGCCATTGCGGAACGACCTTCGATTCGGTCAGCGCCACCTCTCCGTCTTCCGTCTGCTCGTAGAAATACACGTGAATCTTGACATCCTGCACATTGATGGAGGAGCCAGGGCGAGATTTGACGGCCAGCATCAAGGATTTGGTGCCGGGTTTGCCCTCTCGAAGACGCGCATCAACAATGCCGAGACTGGCGCCCGGCTGCAGACCAATGTCGTCGCGAATATCTGCCCCTCCCCCCTCAGGTAGAGCAGGGGCCACCTCCGGCGCCGGGCTTGTGCTCGGTCGGGCAGCCAGCCTCTGGGAGAGTTGGTCGATCTTAGCTTGTGTTTGGCTACGCACTTCCTGCGGAAGACCCGGATACTTCAAGGCTTCCTCAAGCAGCAGCACCGCTTCCGCGGGTTGATCGAGACGCTCCAACACCTGTGCCTTGCGCAACTGCACCGTTGGGTCGCCAGGCATCAGTTTGCCTAATTCGTCCAGTACCTTTAAACCATTTTCAAAGTCCCCCACCCGCAAGCTCCGATCTGCCTCAGCTATTAGCTTCTGCGCCTTGTGCATTTCGGCTGATGGGGTCGGCGCAGGCTGCGGAGTCGGCTGCGCAGCGGCGACAGCAGCGCTCTGAGGGAGAGGCGGCCCTTCCGCCGGCTGTGTCGCCTGCTGACGCAAGAGCGGAATATAGTGCCACGCCACGGCGACAAATTGCATGATCGCCACCGCCCCAAGCACGCCGATTGCGACAATGAACGTCGCGCCGATCGGCTGCCTGGGAATTGGCGTATTGGCGTTTGTCGAGCTGGACACGAATGCTAAGCCTAAAGAAATCTGCCGAAAAATAAAGGGCGATACGTCATCTCGTCGGCTCGGCGGCGACCACGGTGCGCAGCATCAGTTCCGTGCCTGCGCGCCTCACGCGCATGGCAATTTCCTGTCCAATATCGGTCTCGGCAACTCGGTTTCGTAGATCGATGAGGTCGCGAACGGTTTTGCCATTAAACTCGATAATCACATCGCCGGGGTTTACTCCGCCCTTCTCCGCGGGAGACCCCTCATAGACGAGCAATATCAAGACGCCGGACGCGTCTGGCAACCCGAGTTGCTGCGCGAGCTGCGGTGTCAAGGAGCGCATGTAAGCGCCGAACCACGGTCGGATAAACCGCCCGTAATCGCGGATGCTTTCAAAAACACGCCTGACGGTATTGGAGGGAATGGCAAAGCCAATCCCCTGGCCTTGCGGTGAGATCGAATTGTTGATCCCGATGATCTCGCCGTCAAGATTGACCAAAGGTCCTCCTGAGTTGCCCGGGTTTATCGCAGCGTCTGTTTGAAAGAACTCATTGGCCGCCTCACTCAACGCGCGGCGACCCTTGGCACTGACGATGCCTTGAGTGACGGTTTCTTGCAGCCCCAGGGGATTGCCAACGGCAAAAACCATTTGCCCCACGTTTACCTTGTCCGAGTCGCCGAAAGGCAGCGCTTGCAATCCTTTCGCCTCAATCTTGAGCAGGGCGATGTCAGAGGGACTATCTGCCCCGACAAACCTCGCCGGTAAGGTGCGGCCGTCCGCCAGCTGCACTTGAACAGCACGGGCGTTGTTGACCACGTGAAGATTCGTTACGATATGGCCGTTCTCTGAGACAATTACTCCAGAGCCGCTCGGGCGGAGGTTCGGTTGGTCTCCACCGAAGAGAAAGCGCAGCATCTGGACGCGCGGATCTACGCTGTCGGCGGGAATTGCCTCAATGCTCACAACTGAAGGCAAAACCCGACTGACGAGGGCGGTGAACTCCCGATCGAGCTTTGAGAGAAGCGAACTGCGCGCCGTCATTTGGTCGTCGGCTTCGCCAAGACCGTTGGGCCGCGTCTGCTTCCAGATGTAGACACTGCCGACCGCAGCCGCAGAGATCAGAACAAAAAGAAGGAATCGCAAGAGGCTCTTCATTTAGCGGTGGTCATAGCGCGGAAAAGGATCAACACACGGAAGTTACCCAAACCAGGTGTGGATGCACCGCGAATATACGGAACCCATTCTTCGGCATCAGGAGGCGCTTTGTCTTGGATTCCCACCCTTTCTTCGGCTAATTGCCCTTCTATGTCACCCACGCCTTTCCAGAAGAAGATGTTCTGGTCGGCGGTCACAGCGCTCTCATTCGTGGCAATTGGCGCTGTCGTGACACTGTTGGGATGGCTCATCTTTAATGCCATGTGGTACCTCCAACCGATTCTGGTTCCCATTGCGATTGCGGCAATTCTTGCCTACCTGCTGGACCCGGTCGTGGCATGGCTGGAGAGGCGCCGGCTCTCGCGCACGATGTCTGTGATCGTAGTCTTCAGCGTGTCGATCGCGATGGTCGCAGGCATTCTTATCTACATCATTCCGGCGGTAGGAAATCAAGGACAGCAACTTGCCACGCGTATGCCTGAATATATCGAGCGCGCCCAGGCGCTGATTGACAAAACCGTCGAAAACGCAAAGCGTCTGGCCGAGCTGCCGATCTTTCAAAGATCTGAAAAGCAAGTGGCGAGCGCGCCCTTTAGTGGTTACCTGGCCACCGCTATCGATGAGGGCATCGCCTGGCTGCAAACAAAACTTCCCGACATCGCGGTGGCAACAGGTAAATTCCTGCAGCGGAGCCTCGGAGGATTTCTGGGTGTCTTCGGCTTCCTCCTCAGCCTTATCTTGGTCCCGATTTTTTTATTTTTCTTTCTGAAGGAAGGCCACTCAATTTCCCAGAATTGGAGTAAGTATCTTCCTCTGCGAGCATCCCCTCTCAAGAGCGAGATCGTTTCCCTGCTCAACGAAATCAATAACTACCTGATCAACTTTTTTCGCGGTCAACTGCTCGTCAGCTTGATCGATGGCTTGCTGATCGGCCTTTCCCTTCTCATCTTTGTCCGGCTCGAGTTCTCGTTGCTGATCGGCCTGATGGTTGGACTACTCGGGCTGATCCCCTACCTCGGCATGATGATTTGCTGGATTCCCGCAGTGATCATCGCGGCTGCGCAGTTCGGGGATTGGTGGCATCCCGTGCTGGTCACAATCATCTTTCTGGCCACTAACAATATCGATGGGATGGTCATTGCGCCCAAGGTCGTTGGCGATTCTGTCGGCCTGCATCCGCTCACCGTCATTATTTCGGTGCTTGGCTGGAGCTTGATCCTCGGAGGTCTCCTCGGCGCCCTCCTGGCGGTGCCTCTCACCGCCACGGTTAAGGTGCTTCTCAAGCGCTACTTTTGGGACCGTGCGCCGGATAGTAGCGTCCGCGGACTACGGGGCAGCTTGTAATGGCTCCTTCTCGGTCGTTTTAGCCACTTCGTCCACCGCCAGGTTCAGCGTGCGCGATTGCAGCCAGCGCACTCCAAACATATCTAGCGTCGCGCGGACTGCGCGATTGCCCAAACCATACTTGCTGACGCCAAATTGGCGCGGCCGATGATTGACGGGAACTTCTACGACCTTGAACCCGGCGTTCTTCACGAACGCGGGAATGAATCGATGCACGCCTTTGAAAGGCACTAAAGTATCCACGCACGCGCGGCGCATCGCCTTCAACGTGCAACCTGTGTCTCGAACCCCGTCGCCGACGAATCGACTCCGCACAGCATTTGCGATGCGACTGGTCAGTCTCTTGACCAATGTATCTTTGCGCTGCAGCCGATAACCGCAAACCAGGTCGGCACCGCGTTCAATTTCCAAGAGCAAGCTGGGTATGTCTCGCGCATCATTCTGCAAATCGCCATCCAGCAAGACAACAGACGCGCCTCGGGCGGCGCGCATTCCCGCCAGCATCGCCGCGCTTTGACCACTGTTCCTCTTAAATTGTAACACCCGGACATTGGGACTTCGCTGGATGCGCGCCGCCGTGCCATCGGTCGAGCCGTCGTCCACAAGAATCAGTTCGTAGTTGCGATCTCCGAGGGCAGCAGAGATCTCCTGCTGAAGAAGGCTGACATTGTCGACCTCATTGAAGAGAGGGACGACGACGGAAAGGGTCGGAGTGTTCACAAAGGCAAGGTTTGGTAAATAAGGCAGAGATAAATGTAAAGTGGTCGAGTATCGGCTGTGGTTCCCGGGAGTTCGCGGAAGAGGACCACCGAATCAAAGGCACCTCTTATCGATTGCGGGAGCTCGGGATCGCGTTCGTGGGTAATGTAGAGAGCGCTGCGACCCAGGAAGGGATTCTCGGCTTGCTGTTCGGTAAAATATTCATCAACAACCCGGTCGGTCTCCGTGAAATCGCCATAGGTGGGCCAAAGGGCAAATTGGTTAGACACATCTTGCGATTCTCGGACGTAGACGGTGGGATGCCCGGCCGGCGCTACCAGAGCATCCCTGAGATGGTATCCAAGCACCGAGGCCATTTTCTCGTCCTCAGCGATCAGGAACAAGTCATCCTGGCCTTGTTTGGACTTTTCGAGAAAAGCGCGACCCATCTCCAAGGCCGCCGCCCGCCAGCCACGTCCTTCTTGCCAACTCGCATAAATGGCGAACCCAGAAAAGGCGACCGCAACGATGACCGCTGCCCATCGCAGAAAGACAAACAAGAGCCTTTCCGAGGCGAACAAATCCATCGCCTTGAACAGGAGCAAAGGCGCGACGAGAAGAAAGTAGACCGTGGCTGAACTTCCCCGGAGCAGGAAATAAGCGCCGATTAGAAAAGAAGGCGCGGCGCACCAGAAGGCAAACCGCGCGCGCAGATGACCTGTTCGCGACTCAACGAGAGCGTGAAACCAGCCGAAGATCATCGCTACAAACAAGAGTGGAGAAAATGCCACCAACAAGGCTGAGAGAGCAGGTGCCAAACGCTTCAAATCGAATTCCCACAGCGTTCGAAATGTTCCGCCGGCGATGGGAATCCAGTCATTGCTCGCGTTCCAAAGGAGGGCTGGCGCGAGGCATAGCGCAGGTATTCCGAGCAGTGCCCACATCCCGTAGAAATCCACGGAGCGCCGCCGTTTGGCAGAAGACATGGCGAAAGCCACGACTCCGGGCACGATCGCGACCGCCGCATACGCAAAGCAGGTCGCGAGGCCGAAGAATAGACCAGATCCGACCCACCAGACGAGCTTGCCCGCCTCCGCTCCGGATGCCCTCCACGCAGCCAGCATGCCGAGGGTGACAAACGTCAGAGTCGGAAGCTCGGGGCCGAGGCGCAGCGCGGCGGAATTGAAGATGGGAACCACATTCAAGACGAGAGCCACATACGCCCCTCGGCGTGCGTCAGAAAGTTGTCGAACGAGACCGAAGCAAGCACACGTGGCGATAAGGCTCCAGAGCGGAGCAGTCATTCGCCAGATCACGTCGGACTTCCCATAGACACTCGCGAGCTCAGTCAGCAATGCTGTGCCAGCCGGCCCGTCGAAATAAGCCGGAGCAAGTCGGCGTGAGCAGAGATAGTAGTAAGCATCCGCTGGCGACGGTTCCGTCAGCCATACGAACCCTAAGCGCGCAATGGTCGCTAGCAGGGCGAAGACAAGAAGCGTTCGCGGCGCGCTCACGCAGTGAAAAGGCTTGGGTAGGCGGTGTGCAATTGTGGAAGGAACGATCCTCCCCATCGCCGCCAGAGCGCCTCGACGCCGACAACGACCAACAATCCCAGCCCCAACCCGAGGAGGCAGGACACTATTACGTCCAATGGCCAATGGGAGCCCACATAGACACGACTATAGGCTACGAGAATTGCTGGTAAAAAGAGGAGCCACCCCCATCGTCGAAAAAACACCGCGCAGACTGTGGCTACCGCAAAGTTGTTGGCTGCATGCGCCGACGGAAACGAATTCCCGCGCGGGGGGCGAATGCGCGCGCCGGAATATTCCTCCTTCAGTGGCTTAAGCAAGGCGAGGAAACGCGGCGTCGTCGGGGCGAGGTCGAGCGTCCGCACACCCGCAAGCATTTCATGTGGTCGCGGACGCCCGACTAAATCCTTTAATGTTCGGACCACCAATGCATCGGTCACGGCAATTGCTAAACCCGCCGTGAGCAACATCATGCGCATACGGAAGCCGCCCCAAATTGCTGCAACCACTGCCACCGCGATTAGGAGTGGCAACCAGAAATCTAGACTCGACATCACCGCCATCACGCGGTCGAGCGCTCGATGCGCCCAATCGTGATTGATCAGGAAAAGTATCTGTTGATCCATGCTAGGCCACAGTTAGCCTTTCGGGATGATTTTCCGTTCCGGACGATTTCGCAAGCCGCTTGCGATGTTCGCTGCCTTCTCGTTCGTGACAGTTTGTCGTGGAGAACCTGATGCTGAGGCCATCCTGCGCGCAGCGCGGCTAAACCCGGTCGGCCAGAAGATTTCCCTGGAAGCGCAGTTGCGGACAGGTTCGATCAACACGCCGTTCGAGATCATCGTAGATGGGGCGATCCGCTACCGCTTCCAGAATCCAGACCAGGAACTCATTCTTGAACTACGCGAAGATTCCTCGTCCCTCTCCGAGCGGGTTGGCGGTAAAACGGCGCCCGTGAAGCCTGCTCGCTATGACGATTCGGTGCGCGCCACCGGGATCACTTACGAAGACCTTTTCCTG
Source organism: Terrimicrobium sp. (assembly GCA_036519995.1). Taxonomy (GTDB): domain Bacteria; phylum Verrucomicrobiota; class Verrucomicrobiia; order Chthoniobacterales; family Terrimicrobiaceae; genus DASTFP01. Next base: position 14,566 of record DATDKN010000106.1, read on the forward strand.
AGATTTCTCTATTGGAAACGGCCAAAACTTCTGGGTGAGGATACAATTCGTTCGCGGAAGACCTGGAAGATTGAACTGCAAGCTTGGGGAACTTCATCTCAATATGGAGTGGCCCGTCTGTGGATCGATCAAGAGAGCGGTGCTCTTCTTCGAATCGAGGGCTACAATCGAGAGGGAAAGCTTCTTCGTCGATTCGAAGTCATCTCTGCCCAAAAGATCGACGGCCAATGGATGCTCAAACAGATGCGAGTGGAAACACTTGATCCGGAGTCCAGCAAAATCCTTAAC
>DATDKN010000107.1:0-8091 GCA_036519995.1 Terrimicrobium sp.
CGAAGTTGGGCGAAGAGCTCTCCGGGTGTCGCGGCTTGCAGGAAGTCGCGTCCCGGCTCTCCATCGGCGGCATAGGCGGAATCTGTCCCGCCAATAAATGGAACGCCCGCCAGCCAGGCGTTGTAGAGTTTGGTCGCGGGCTTGTGGACGTAGCGGGAACGTCCGAAGCTCCGGATCGCCACAACACAGTCCGCTTCCCGATAGTCATGCCAGCGATCGGCGCCACAGATGATGAAATTGAGCCCAAGTTCGTTTCGAAGCTTGTCTTGCCAGCGGGTATCAGCGAGCTCCGGCGCAAGGTTGGAGCTCTCCCCGAAAAAACAAACATTTTCAAAGCGGTCCAGACGGGCCGGATCTCGCGCCAGCAAATTGGGGTGGGGCCAAAGCGGCATGAAGGCAGAGTTGCGCAATCGGCGGGCGTGAGCATTGTTTTGCACCAGGTGAAGATGTGCACGAGCGTCAGCCAAGTAGTCCGCGAGCACTCCCACGAAAAAAACGTGCTCGGGAACGCGGAAGTCTGCCGTCAGCAAATTGGTCAGAGCGACCAAAATGCCCTCTGAAGGAATCGCGTGGGTGAGCCTAACGAGAAAGCCGCTTCGTTCGAGGGCCACCCAGGTTTGATAAATCCAGCATTGGGCGCAGGCGATCTTTCCAGCTTCCTCCAGCCGCGTAATCTTTCCAGACCTCCAGGCTTCCTGCCGTGCAGGATCCGGGAGATACCTTTCCGGGAGATAAAAATGGACCTGCATGAAATCTTCGACCGTAGATGAAAGGCGAAATCCTTCAAGATTGGCAGGCCAACAGGGGAAATTGGAAAAGCCGTAGTGCAATGCTGCTCTATCGCGCCGGCCAGGCGGTTCGTCGTCAGTCTCCGCTGCTCCGCCTGCTCGGAGCTCCCGTCGTAGCCCTCTACGTCCTCTACGTCGAATGGGCGCTGGGCATCGAGCTGAACCTGAAGTCCAAGATTGGACCAGGATTGCGCCTCTATCATGGAACCGGTCTGGTCATTCATGAAGCCGCGGTGCTTGGAAGCAATTGCGCTCTTCGTCACTGCACGACCATTGGAATGAAGAACGGGCCGGCCGACTGCCCATCGATCGGCAACAACGTCGACATTGGGTCAAACTCGGTGGTGCTTGGGTCGATTCGGATCGGTGACAACGCGGTGATTGGCGCCGGCTCTGTTGTTCTTCATGATGTCGCGCCTGGTGACGTGGTGGCCGGGAATCCTGCCCACTCGATCAAACGACCGGCGTGAAATTCCTCTTCTTGTCCGGGCACGCTCACCTGGCGCTCGACCCTTCCGCCCAGGACGCGTCCGGTGGCGCCGAACTTCAGGTTGCCCTGCTCTCGCTCGAGCTGGTATCCCGCGGGCACGACGTCGTGATCGTGGCGGCCGATACCGGCCAGCCAAATGGTGTCGTTCTCAATGGGGTAAGAATCATTCCCGCTGGTCGATTCGACACGGGACGAGCTCTTGACACTGTGCGCGCCTTGCCACGGATCGCGCGTGCTCTTCATCGTGAAAAACCGAACTATGTCGTCGTGTATGGTTGGACCGCGTGGCTCTATGTCCTGCAAAAATTGCGCGCTTTGGTGCCTTTCCGGCTGGCGTTTGTTTGCGCTTTGGACTCGGAAATTGATGGCGGTTTTCGTCGCGCGGAACCGTGGCGAGGTTTGCTCTTCGAGCGCGGCATGCGGCTCTCGGATTGCCGCTTCGCGATTACAAACCACCAGGCGCGCCTTTTCCATCAAAAGGGCATGTCCTGCACGGTGACACGACTGCTCCTGCCTCGGACTACCAATTTCTCAAGGCCTGAGGAGAAGCACATTGATCTTCTCTGGGTGGCACGTTGCCATCGCGTCAAGCGCCCTCATCTCTTCCTCGATCTCGCAGAACGTCTGCCGCAAGCGCGCTGTCGGATGATCTGTTCGATTCAAGATGAGACGCTCTGGCAAAGCGTCGCTCGCCGCGCCCGGCAACTCGCAAATGTAGAATTTCTGCCGGCCGTGCCCTACCGGGAAATCCAGAGCCATTTCGACGGGTCCTCAATCTTTGTGAATACGTCCGAACACGAGGGGGTCCCGAATACATTTATTCATTCCGGGCTGGCTTACACAGCCATACTTTCGCTGGTCGTCGATCCCGATAGCATGTTCGAAAATTTTCGCGCGGGTATCTGCGCGGCGGGTCAGTTCGAACGGCTGGTGCTGGCGGCCGCGGAGATGCTTTCGCATCGCGATAAACTTGCTGCGGCCCAGCAAGAATCCGCCCGCTTCGTTCGCGAATGGCACAAGAATGAAGCAAATGTTCAAGCATTTTTGAGTGGACTCGCCAGATGATTCGAGTCCTTCACGTGATCGACCACCTCGACCTCGGCGGAGCACAAACCGCCCTTGTTGACATGCTTCGCCACCGCAATCGTTCCGCCTTCGAGGTCGAAGTTGCCGTCATGCATGGCCGCGGGCCGTTCGCCGATGCGCTGGAGGAGCTTGAAATCAGAGTGCACTCGCTCGCTCGCGCCAAATGGCCGCCCGCCTATGTCACTGAGTTTCTCCGCCTACTCCGTGGCTCCGACTTTCACGTGGTCCACTTTCACCTGCAAGGAGCCAATTGGATTGCCAAGCCGCTGGCGGCATTGGCTGGACAACGTGTGCTCATTGCGCACGAGCACAGCAGCGGCGATCTGCGGTTCCGCGGGCTGCGTTCGCTCATCCCAGATGCCTCGACCCACCTTTTCTCTACACGCATCATCGCCGTCTCAAAGGGTGTTCGCGACTTTCTCACACGCTGGGAGGCAATTTCACCCGATTTGATCGAAGTTGTGCCCAACGCCGTTGACGAGGACCTCTTCCAACCTTGCACGGACGAGCAACGGCGCGCGGCGCGGAGTCGTTTCTCTCTTCCGGTGAATGGCTTTGTGGTCGGTGGAATGGGCCGACTGGCGCACGAAAAACATTTCATCCTCGTGGCCGAACTCGCGGCGCGACACCCGAACGTCTACTTTGTCGTCGCCGGCTCCGGTCCCGAAGGCGAGCGGATTGCCGCCCGCGCTGATGAACTCGGTGTAAAAGAACGCGTGCGGCTGCTCGGAAGCGTCCTTGACCGGGCCTCCTTTTATCAGGCGCTCGATGCTTTCCTTCTGCCGTCGTTGTTCGAAGGTCTACCAATGGCTTTGCTCGAAGCGATGTTTTCGGGAGTGCCGATATTGTCTTCGCGGCTGGAAGGTATTTCCGCCATCATGATAGACGAGAAGGAAGGGCTGCTGGCTAGCGTAGGAGATGTTGAAGATTTCTCTAGACAGCTCAAGCGCCTCGAGGCTTCACCCGAGCTCGGCCGACATCTTGCCGCAAACGCACGGTCGAACGCTCTCGAACAATTCTCCGCGTCCGTGACCGCCGGGAGAATCGAGGACATTTATCGCCGAGAGCTCACTATTGCGAACACCAAGCTGGCTGATAAGAGTTCAAGATCATGAGAAAACTGAGAAATGCTCTGCTCGTGGCGACTGGAGTGGTTTTTGGCGCCTGCGCAACGCAGACTTTTCGTCCCGAGGCAGCTCCCGAATATGTGGTTACTCGTGATCCGACCCCTTTTTACCTGAGCAAGCCACGGCAAGAGGGCACGCCCGATGCCGCATTAAGCGCCGAAACTCGACTCAAATTGTTGCGCAAGCAGGCGAACTATAGCCTTGTCTTGCTCGAAGATTCGCGCACCGGCTATGTCGCGAACGTCTATCTCAAGCAGGCTCCACCCGGATCGCAGCAAAGACCATTCGGTTCACCTGAACCCGAGCCTTCGCGCAAGAAGCGCGCAGCCCCAAGTCCAACTCCGGCACCAACTCAGCCGATCGGAACGCCCGGCACAGAAGCCAGCGGCGCCCCGGCATCTCCCGTTCCGCAAGCTACCCCCGAAGAGGGACCCTCTCCAACGCCCGCTCCGGAGGTGCCTCTAGAGAAGCCCAAGTTCCGCCTTTGATCCGGCCAACGAAGTCTCGACCCCTTTTTGACGTAGACACTGTCGCCAGAATGAGAGCGACTGACAGATAGGAGCGAAGGTATCACTCAGCTTGCCTTGGCGTAGTGGCCCTCAATCTCCTTGATGCGCTCGACTTTTTCCGCAGATTTTCCTCCCTCGAAGGAGGACTCAAGCCACGTATCCACAAGTGCCTTGGCGAGCTCCTCGCCAACAACACGCGCGCCCAAGGCCATGATCTGGCAATCGTTGCTCTTGCGAGCACGTTGCGTGGAATAGACGTCGTGGCAGACGGCGGCGCGAATACCCGGCACCTTGTTGGCGGTAATCGCCATCCCAATTCCTGTCCCGCACATCAGAATTGCCTGAGGGTGTTTGCCTTCGGCAACTGATCGTGCGACGTTCTCCGCGATATCCGGATAAAGGGAGGGATCGGTGTTGTACACGCCAAAATCCTCCACCGCGAGACCCTTCTTCTCGAGATAAGATCGGATTGCTTCCTTCAGGCGAAATGCGGCTTCGTCACAGCCCACTGCAATAGTTGTCTTCATCGAACGTGATTTCTAAGTTATATGGTTTGTATTAAGGGCAAATCTAGGCGGTGGGTGCGTCGCAGAATTTGTGAGACATCTCGAAGAGTCGCATGAAAGATTTTGGTTCCCAAGCGGCTCGACCCACAAAAAGCCCGTCAACATCGTCCACTTCGGCGTAGGAGGCAAAGTTATCAAAATTCACACTGCCCCCATAGAGGAGGGGAATGTTTGCCGCGATTTCTGGTGAATACATGTTTTCGAGAACTTTCCTGATTCCTGTGTGCTGATCGTTCACGTAAGAGGGATTCGCAGGTTCGCCAGCAACACCGATTGCCCAAGTCGGTTCATATGCGAGCATCACTTTGCCGAGGTCGCTGCTTGGGATCTCTGCGAGTGCGGCCCGAGTTTGTTTTTCAAGCATCTGCAAACCCACTCCTTGTTCCTTGTCGGAACGGCTCTCGCCAATGCAGATTAGCACGGGCAAATTTTGGGCAATCGCGGCCCGTGCCTTTCGATTTACGTCCTCATCGGTCTCGCTGAACTTCTGTCGACGTTCCGAATGGCCTATCTCAATCAGATCCACTGGAATGTCCGCCAAGATGCGAGCAGAAATCTCCCCCGTCGCCTCCACTCCGTCCTCCCAATGAACATTCTGTGCGCCAACGTTCAGACTAAGCGCAGCCTCGCTGACGGCATCACGCACCATCTGCACAGCTGTAAAGGAGGGAATGACAAAAAGATAATGTTTTGATAGATCCTTTCCGCGCAGGAGCGGAAGAAGTTCCGCCACGAACTGCCGTGCCTGGCTGTTCGTCTTGCTCATCTTCCAGTTTGTCCCCAAGTGGAACTTCATGATCCTTTCTTCATGAAGTTGCGATGAATCGAGTCAAAGGAGATCGCCAGGACGACGATGGCTCCGCTGACAATCGTCTGCCAGTAGGGCGAAACACCGAGCAGAACAATCACGTTTTCAATGACTCCGATAATCGCGGCACCGATGAGTGCGCCTAAAGGATTGCCCACCCCGCCCGTGGTCGCCACACCACCGATGACGGGAGCGGCGATCGAGGCCATTACCCAAACATTCCCAATCGAAGGCTGTGCCGATCCCAATCGGGCGACCATTAGCATTCCCGCCAGGGATGCTAATAGTCCTGCAATCATGAAGCAAATGACGCGCACCTTATTTACCTTTATTCCGAGCATCTGAGCCGCTTCACGATTGTTGCCGATCGCGTAGATGTAACGTCCGAAAGGCGTGCACAACGCAACCACCGTGATGATGATGGCGACCGCGATCAGAAACATGAACGGGACAGGAATTCCGGCGATGTCCCCCTTGCCGAGAAAGAGGATGGACTGCGGGATGCCGGTGATAGCCCGGCCCTGCGTGGCGACCAGATTGATACCCGCATAGATGCCGGTCATGCCGATCGTGGCGACGAGCGCGTTCAAGCGCAAGCCCGCGATGAGCATTCCATTGATGAAGCCGCATAGAACGCCAAGCAGTAGGCAAATGGCGAAGGCCATGAAGGGATCAATCTTGGCCTGGACCATTAGCATGCCGCCGACAACCGCACATAGACCGGCGATTGCCCCAATCGAAAGATCCAGTTCGCCAAGAATGAGAAGCAAGCACTGACCCAGCGCGACAATCCCCGCGAACGCCAAGGCGCGCATGATAATCGTCAAGTTGTAGCCGGTCAGGAAAGTTGGCGACAAGAAGTGGGAAACAATGATCATCACGATCAGAATCCCGAAAACTCCGGCAATCTGATTCGCCAAGAGGGACCGAAGCATCGACTGCGAAGCGAGCCGCGTGTCGTTACTTTCTGCAATAGTGTTAGCCATGATGTACTCCTTCAGCGCCGATGATTGCACTAACGATTTCGGGCGCGCTGGTTGTGCCGGTATCAAACTCGCCGGTTTTCCTGCCGTGATAAACGGCGACGACCCGATTCGAACAGCGCAATAGCTCCTTCATTTCGGAGGAGACGAGAATGATTCCGACACGCTCTCTCTCCGCCAGTTCCTTCATAATGCGATAGATATCTGCCTTGGTCTTGACGTCGATTCCCTTGGTTGGTTCATCGAAGATCAGGACTTTGGGTTGGCCGCGCATGTTCCGTCCGATGATAATCTTTTGCTGGTTTCCACCGCTTAGAAACACGATTCGCTTTTCATCACTCGAAGTTTTCACTTCGTAGAGGGTGATAATTTGCCGGGCGATTTCGGCCTCCTTGGCAGAGGAAATCAAGAATCCCTTTGTCGTCTCGCCGAGGACCGAGATGCCAATATTCTGCCTCACGCTGAGTAAGGGCAGGATGCCATGGTGCTTGCGCTCTTCAGGAAGGTAGACAAGCCCGTTCTTCATCGAGGCGTTGGTATCGCGAAACTTCCAGCGCTTTCCGTTCAAGGTGACCTCGCCCGACTTTTCGGGTAGAAATCCAAAAATGGTCTGCATGATTTCGGAGCGACCCGCCCCAATCAAGCCGGCGAAACCAAGGATCTCTCCTTCATAAAGCGTGAAATCGATGTCCTGAAATCCGCTACCACTAAGGTTTTTGACTTCGAGGAGTGGTTTACCGCGCGGCGACTCCGGACGAAATGTCTCATCCAGATCGAAGTCTCGCCCGGACATGTGCACGATAAGTTGACGCTGGGTCATCTCCCCGATTGGCGCACTGGCCACTTGTTCGCCGTTACGCATCACGGTGATCTCATCGCCGAGGGCGTAGATTTCCTCGAGTTTATGCGAAATGAATACGACCGAATGCTTTTCATCCTTGAGCCGACGAACGATGCGAAAGAGGCGTTCGGTTTCCTGCTCGGTCAGCGAGGTAGTCGGCTCGTCGAGAATGAGAACCTCCGCGCTACGGTTGGTCAGAGCCCGCGCAATTTGCAATAGTTGCTGCTCGGAGATGGAAATGTTTTTCACCAGGGCGCGCGGTGATACTTCGATATGAAAGCGTTCGAGGTGTGGAAGCGCCGCCTGGTTCAAACGGGCTCCCGTTACCAAAGCGCCGTTGATGCCCGACTTGGCAAAGGGCATGAAAAGGTTCTCGGCGACAGTCATCTCCGGGAACAAACTAAGCTCTTGCGGAACATAGGCGACCTTGGAGAACGATTGCGGATGCTGCAGAGCGTTATCACCGTCAATGATAACCTCTCCCTTGTCGGGGACATACACGCCCGTCAACACCTTAACGAGGGTGCTCTTGCCCGCTCCATTTTCACCAAGAATGCAGTGAATGGTGCCCGGTCGGATTGTGAGATTAACATTGTTAAGGGCCACAACCCCCGGAAACGTTTTGACTACGCCTTGAGCTTTAAGCAGCGCCATGACCAGGTAAGATTTAGGTTTCTCTCTGAGAATTGGCGCACCATGGCCGGGGCCATGGTGCGCTCTTCAAGCCTTAGAGACCGGTGTAATCCTTCGCCATTTCCTGCGTAATAAATTTCACGCCGGTGTCGATCTTGCCTGGGGTCGGAATGCCGAGGCTCTGCTGCCACAAGGCTATCACGGACCAATAGCCCTGCATTTGCGGCCGGCTGGCCGACGAGGAGTCGACCACGCCCTCC
>DATDKN010000108.1:0-2943 GCA_036519995.1 Terrimicrobium sp.
CAGCTTCAGCCCAAAGGCCATGTTGTTGAACAAATTCATGTGCGGGTAGAGCGCATAGCTCTGGAAGACCATCGATATCCCTCGATCCTTCGGCTCCAGATCGTTGACTACCTTGCCCCCAATGGCGATCGTCCCGCTGGAAATCTTCTCCAGCCCCGCCACCATCCGCAAGGTCGTCGACTTCCCGCACCCAGAGGGACCCACCAACACCATGAACTCCCCGTCCTTGATCTCCAAATTGATGTTCTTGACCGCCGTAAAGGTCGGCCGCCCTCGATCATCGGTATACGTCTTGACCAAATTGCTGATCTTTACTGATCCATCTTCTTTCGGTTTCATTTCCTTGTCCTCCGATTCATTTGCCGTTCTTGGTGCGCGGTTCGCATCCTCCTTACCTAGGAGGCTAGCCCCACATCCCCACTCGTATAGAACAATTGCCTCACATTTTGGACGTTTTTCGTGCAAAAAAATAGCCACGCTTTTCCCTCAATGACGAGTCATGCCCGCAGGGCGGGATGGACGTGTATTTTTTGTATTTGTCGTGCCGAGGCGAGTTCGATTGCATAGGTGAATGGCCAGACCTGTAACTCTCTTCACCGGCCAATGGGCCGATCTTCCTCTCACGGAACTTGCGCCGCTCGCCAAAAAGATGGGCTTCGACGGATTGGAGCTCGCCTGTTGGGGCGACCATTTTGACGTCAACCAAGCTGCCGATTCGCCAGATTACTGCAAGGAACGCTGGCGCATTCTAACTGATGCCGGCCTGACGGCCTTCGGAGTTTCCAACCATCTGGTTGGTCAGGCGGTCTGCGATCTCATCGATGAGCGTCACCAAGCCATCCTTCCCCCAACGATTTGGGGAGATGGTGATCCTGAGGGTGTCCGACAACGCGCTGCCGAACAGCTCAAACTGACCGCACGCGCCTGCCGCCGATTCCTGGACGCGAAGCCTCATCGCGACCTGGATTTTCCTGCCGTAGTCAACGGCTTTAGCGGCTCGAGCATCTGGCACGCGTGCTATGCCTTTCCGCCCACCAGCCAAGCCTTCTTGCAGAAGGGCTTCGATGACTTTGCCCGCAGATTCACTCCTATTTTGGACGTCTTCGAGGAAGTCGACGTAAATTTCGCCCTCGAGGTCCATCCAACCGAGATCGCTTTCGATATCGCCTCCGCTCAGCGCGCGCTGGATGCCGTCAAGGCACACAAACGCTTCGGCTTTAACTACGATCCCTCACATCTAGGTTATCAAGGAGTCGATTACGTGAAGTTCATCCGACAGTTTCCTGATCGTATCTACCATGCGCATATGAAGGATGCGTGGTGGGGACACGGCAATGGGGATGCGGGCGTCTTTGGGGGTCACACCGACTTTGGTGACCACAGACGCTACTGGGATTTTCGATCAATCGGTCATGGTGACGTCAAGTTCGAGGACATCATTGTAGCGCTCAACGATATCGGCTACCAGGGTCCGCTCTCCATTGAATGGGAGGACATCCGCATGGATCGAGTCCATGGAGGCACTGAAGCCTGCCGGAATGTTCGGAATTACGACTTCACGCCAAGTGGAATCGCCTTCGATTCTGCCTTCGAAAAGAAAAAGTAATTCGAAAGAGATTTCCGATATGACACGCAAACTAAGAATGGGAATGGTCGGCGGCGGCAAAGACGCATTTATCGGAGCCGTGCACCGCTTCGCCGCTAGCCTCGATGGCCGCATCGAACTTGTTGCGGGCGCATTTTCATCCAATCCGAAGAAGTCGCACGAGAGCGGGGCGCTGCTCTTGCTGAACCCCGACAGGGTTTATGACAGCTACGAGGCAATGGCCAAACAGGAAGCCGCATTGCCAGCGGACCAACGCATCGATTTTGTCTCCATCGTCACTCCGAACTTCGCGCATTATCCGGCTGCCAAGACGTTCCTCGAAGCCGGTTTCAACGTCATTTGCGACAAGCCAATGACACTAAACTTAGAAGAAGCGTTGAAATTACGAGAGGTTGTCCGGAAAGCGGAAAGGTCTTTGCCCTCACGCATAACTATACGGGCTACCCGATGGTGAAGGAGGCGCGTGCAATGGTGCGCGCCGGCGAACTCGGCAAGATTCTCAAGATCGTGACCGAGTATCCTCAGGGATGGCTGCTCAATCCGATCGATCAGGAAGGACAAAAGCAAGCCTCGTGGCGCACTGATCCGGAGCGTGCCGGCGCCAGTGGCTGCATCGGCGACATCGGCACCCACGGCGAAAATTTGGCTCGCTATATTAGCGGCCTGGAAATCGAAGAACTGTGCGCCGACTTTACGTCGTTTGTCGAAGGCCGGCGGCTTGAGGACGATGGCAACATGCTCGTGCGCTACCAGGGTGGCGCGCGCGGCGTGCTCTATGCCTCGCAGATCTCCGCTGGCGAGGAGAACAATCTCACGATCCGGGTCTATGGGACAAAGGCATCCTTAGAATGGCATCAGGAACATCCGAACGAGCTTGTTGTGAAATTTCAGGATGCTCCCCGGAAAACTTACCGGCGCGGAAACGGCTATCTTAGCGACGCCGCCAAACGCTTTACGCGACTGCCAGCAGGTCATCCAGAAGCGTTCATCGAAGCTTTCGCCAACATCTATCTCGAGGCAAGCCGCGCCATCGAAGCCGAGGTGGCCGGTCAACCGCTGCCACAGGACCTTGATTTTCCCAACGTTGACGACGGAGTTGAAGGTATGGCGTTCATCGCAGCCGCTGTGCAAAGTGCGAAAGCTGCTGCAGTTTGGACCAAGTTTCCAGCGACCTGAGCGGGCCAGCGAAGCTTAGCATTTGGCTAAGTAAGCTTTTCGTTGCACTAATTATTTAAAGCGGGTTCCGAGCGCGCGCCGCGACACTTAGCGATCACGTCAGTGGTCGAGCGCAGTTGTAGCGACGGTGTCTTCATCGTCGAGGGCTCCTTCGGCGGTGG
>DATDKN010000109.1:0-3147 GCA_036519995.1 Terrimicrobium sp.
CGAAGAGCGGGTGATGCGCATAATCAGCGCGGAGCTGCGATAGCCCACGGCTAGAGCGGGAAAGAGAAATTGCAAGATATGGGCTTTAAAATCTTCGAACGGCGAGACGTAGGTCATCGAGGGAATCCATCCGAAATAAGAGACTAGGAACAGTATGATCACCATGCCCAGCCAAAATGAGGGCATCGACAGCCCTGCAAGGCTCTAGGTCCGCAACAGGTAGTCCGTAACCGTATCCTGCCGGATGGCGCTCAGCACACCTACGGGTACCCCCAGCAAAACCGCAATGAGAAGCGCCAGGATGGCCAACTCAAGGGTGACAGGAATCCGGGGCTTAATCACTTGCCAGGCCGGGATGTCGTAGCGATAGGATTTTCCCAGCTCTCCTCGCACGATGTCTCTGAGCCAGCGGCCATACTGGACCGGGATCGGTTGGTCGAGGCCGAGCTCGCGCGCGATCTCCTGCTTGGCTGCAGGATTGACGAATCCAGCCGAGGCGAAGAGAATGTCAACGATATTTCCGGGGACCAGTCGCAGGAGAACAAAGATTACGACGGACATCCCAAACAAGGTCAGGAAGGCCGTGACAACGCGCTGGAAGAGATAGACGTACACGCCTTCTACTTATCCAACCAGACCTCTTGCATGCGTCCGTAGTTGTAAATCGACTGGTGCGGCACGACGTTCTTCACATAGGGCCACATCACCACATACTCCTTGCTCCACCCGAGCATGAGCCTGGCGCCATCGAGCTGGAGGCGCTTGTCGATCTCGTTCACCAACTGGAGGCGCTTTTTCTGGTCGGTCGTCTGTGACTGCTTCTCGATCAAGCTGTCGATTTCCTTATTGCAGTAGTCGGAGTAGTTCCGCGCAGAGCCACACTTGAAGTTCTCGTAGAAGTTCGCGTCAGGGTCGTCAGGACCGATGCCAGTCGTATTAACGGCCACTTCAAACTCTCCGCGCGTCATCTTCGGATGCCACACTCCGGTCTCGATTTGCTCGAGGGTGGCTTCGATCCCGACCTGCTTGAATTGGTCGATTATGAAACTCGCAATGTCGACATAGATCGCGATCGCTCTGGTCGAGACCGAGACCTTAAGCGGCTTTGACGGCCCGTACCCCAGCTCGGCGAGGAGTTTTGTTGCCTCTGCTTTCTGCTTGGCCGGATCGCCAAAGCCGGGAATCTTTTTCTGCTCGGCTTCAGATAGCCCCCACACGCCGTACGGCTTCGGAAGCATCACACCGCCCATAATCGCCGCACCCTGCCGTCCGGCCTGGATGTACCCTTTGCGATCGACAGCGAGACTGATTGCCAGCCTAATTTTTGGATCTTTGAACAGTGGCCTCCTGAAGTTGACGACGATATGATCATTGACGTTTGTGCTCGTCTCGATCATCACGAGCTGGGGCACCGCTTGCTTCGTCGTCTCCGCAGCCGTTTTGGCCACTTCCCAGATAAACGGAATATCCTGACGTCCGGTCTGGAGGGCTGAGTATCGGGTGCCGCGCTCCTTGATAATTGTGTAACGGATTCCGTCAAGATAGGGCCGGCCTTTCACGAAGTAGTCAGAATTTTTCACTAGCTCGATCAGTTCGCCCTGGCGATACTCTTTGAGCTTGAACGGACCGGTGCCAACGCACTTGGTCCGCAACTCCGACAACGGTACGTGGGCAGGATAGATCGGCGCGTAGCCCGAGGCCAGCATCAGGAGGAGCGACGGTTGAGGCCGCTTGAGCCGGAAGATCGCGGTCTGCGGCTCGGTGGCATCGATCGACTCCACATTGTCGTACCAAAGCTTGCGCGGGTTCACGCGGAGCTTGGCGGTCACTCCTTCGACCTCGCGAATGGTATCGAAGGTATATTTGACATCTTTGGAGGTAAAGGGTTGGCCGTCGTGCCACTTCACGTCCTTCCTGAGGGAGAAGGCCAGGCTCTTGCCACCCTCCTGCCACGACCACTTCTCGGCCAGCTCGGGAATGATCGTGTCCAGGCTCTCCTGCTTTTTCAGTGGATCGAAGAGCATCAGATTACTGTAACACGGCATCATTGGCCAGACTGCGGAAATCGTGGTTTCGTCGTGGATGGAGAAGCTAGGCGGCGCTTCGATGAGAGTGGCGTTCAAGATGCCTCCCGCCTTCGGGGCCTCGGCGGAGTTCGCCGCCGAAACTGGGAGGAGCGCAAGGATTGCGCAAACCAAGAGCCTCAACCTTCGGCTGTTCATTAGAGAACCTCCTCGCGGTGAGATCGTTGGAATCGGGGAGAGCCTATCCGAATGCTATCTGTTATGTCAAATCAGGATCAGTACTTCGCACCCTATTGGTAGCCCACGAGACACGAACGCGGATAATAATATTTTCGTTTGACCCATCAACTCCCGCGAGTTAAATAAGCGGCTGACTGGTTTGATTCCGCGAGCGGGGTCTAGGCTGTTACATAATCACGAAGCACGATCACGAATATGCTTCATGCCATCGAGAAAGGAGCTTTCATATGAGGCCTATGAGAATTACTTGCTCGGTTCTTGTCTGTTTGATCGTTTTACTCTTCGCCGTTGAACCTGCCCGCGCCATTGAAAACGTCCGGGTCGCTTATCCTTCGATGAGCACTTCGGTGTTCTGCCTCATCATCGCCCAGAAGGAAGGTTACCTGAAAGAAGAGGGGCTCGATGCGCAGCTGCTCAGTATCCGCGGCGAGATCGCAATCAGAACGACTCTGGCGGGTGAAGTCGATTTCTTTACCAACGCCGGCAGCGCTCTGGCGGCGGCGGTCAGGGGTGTCCCAGGTAAAATCGTCACGGTGTTTCAGGACAAGCCCGGATGGGATTTGATCGCCCAGCCCGACATTAAGTCGGTAGCCCAATTGCGAGGTAAGAACATCGCCGTTATGTCTCCGGAAGGTTCCCTGGCTGTTGTTGCCAGGGAGATCTTGAGGAAAAATGGCATCGACCCAACGAAGGATGTCAATCTCGTGACCATGGGAGGGGACGAGGTGCGCTTTCCGGCACTGCAAACAAAGTCCATTCAGGCGACGCTGTTTAACACGGCGATGAGCCTCAAGGCGCAGAAGGAGGGTTTTACCAAGCTGGCGCTGGCGAGCGATTATGCCAACCTCATCGAAGGCGGGTTGTCCACGTCAAATGATCGGAT
>DATDKN010000110.1:0-2345 GCA_036519995.1 Terrimicrobium sp.
GATCAGCGCAGGAACTCAGCAAAATCACGACGCTGCAGGCAAAAGCGAGCGTGCGTGGCAAGAACGGCTCGTGTTTCGCAGGATCCATTTCGCATCCGTGCCATGAACACTCGGGAAACTCAAGTCGGCAAGCGGCAGGGATTTCGCAAATTTGCTCTTGCCGGTTGCGTGAGGAAAAATAGGTTCGTTGCATGAGGGAATCAAGCCCGGTCGCGTACGACTCGAAGATCGAAGGTAACGTGATCTTTACGCGCTTGGATGCGGCCATAAACTGGATGCGCAGCAATTCCCTATGGCCGATGCCCATGGGGCTTGCCTGCTGCGCCATCGAACTAATGGCGGCGTCCTCGTCCCGCTATGACATTTCCCGTTTCGGGGCCGAGGTAATGAGATTTTCTCCACGTCAAAGCGACGTGATGATCGTGGCTGGCACCGTTACCTACAAGATGGCCCTGGCGGTGAAACGAATTTGGGAGCAGATGCCTGAACCGAAATGGTGCATTGCCATGGGAGCCTGCGCCTCGAGCGGGGGCATGTATCGCAGTTATGCGGTCCTCCAGGGGATCGATCACTTGTTGCCCGTTGATGTTTATGTTTCCGGCTGTCCTCCAAGGCCAGAAGCTTTGCTGGACGGATTAATCAAGTTGCAAAAGAAGATCATGACCGAGCGGTCAGTCGAAAATCAAAAAAAGGCCCTCGCCGAAACCGTATGACCCTCGCCGAAGCTGTGACGCTCATAAAGAAGCCATTTGGCGAGGCAATCCTTTCGGAAGGAGAATTCCGAGGCGAGCAATCGCTCTCTGTCAAAATGGAATCCCTGCGTGACATCTGCAAGTTTTGCCGCGCGGAGCTCGGGTTCGATTACCTCCTTGACGTCTCCAGCGTCGACCACTTTGGCGACTACCCGCGCTTCGAGTTGGTTTACGAGCTTTATTCGATGGCTGGAGGAATTCATCTTCGGCTGAAGACGCTTCTCCCCGACGAGGACAATCCGGTTGCCCCGACCATCGCAGACATCTGGCCGACGGCTGACTGGCACGAGCGCGAGGTCTACGACATGATGGGAATACGGTTTGAGGGTCATCCTGATCTTCGTCGAATTTTGATGTGGGAGGGATATCCCTACTTTCCGCTGCGCAAGGATTTTCCGCTGGAGGGAAAACCGAGCGAAGCTGCCGATGTTGCATTTTCTGACGTGGCGCCACTGGCTGGCGGGCCGTTTGTCACGGCTCCTACCGATGGCACTACGCAGGTCCGAGAACCCCGCGCGCGCCGGGCTGGAGACGAACTCCCGCGCGACCAATTCATTGCCGAGCCTTGATTTCAGATTCTGAGGGCTTGGCCGATCTTATCGCCAAGCTCACCCCCCTGTCCCGAATCGCTTTGGACACTGAAGCGGATAGCCTCCATAGCTATTTCGAAAAACTGTGCCTTATCCAGATTAGCACCGAGCACGAGAACCTGCTTGTCGATCCCCTCGCTGGATTCTCGCTGCAGCCGCTCTACGAAGTGCTTGCGAGGAAGCGACTGGTTCTCCACGGTGCGGATTACGATCTGCGCATGCTGCATCGCGCTGGGCAGTTTGCCCCAAGCGATATTTTTGATACCATGATCGCTGCGCGGCTCTGCGGATACCAGGAATTGGGGCTCGCCGCGCTTGTCGCCAAGCACTTCGGCGTGAAGCTCTCGAAGGCCTCCCAGAAAGCCAACTGGGCCTTGCGTCCTCTCTCGAATCAGATGATCGAGTACGCCATCAACGACACCAAATATTTATTGCCCATCGCGGAAATTCTCGAAGCCGAGCTCTTGCGACTTAACCGTTGGGAATGGTTTTCGGAATCGTGTGAGCGCATGATTGCCTCCGCCGGCGAGCCGCGTGGACGAGATGAAGGGAAGGCCTGGCGAATCCCGGGCACGGCGGGGCTTTCACCGCGGGCGCAGTCGGTCTTGCGTGTCCTCTGGCATTGGCGCGATGTGGAGGCGCGCTCCTGGGATCGTCCTCCTTTCCATGTGATGAGCAACGAAGATATCGTTCGCATTGCCGAGAAGGCGGTCGACGGGAAGGCGTTTTCGACTCCCAGAATGAGCAATCGGAGGCGCAAGAGTTTTGAGATCATCCTCGCGTTGGCCCTCCATATTCCGGAAGGCGAGTGGCCGGCGCCCTCCAGGTCGACGCGGCGGCGGCCCAGTCGCGAGCAAACCGAACGCTTCGAGCGCTTGAAGACTGCCAGAGACAAGATCGCCGCGGAGTTGGGTCTCGACTCATCGATCGTTGCTCCTCGGGGCGCACTGGAGGCGGCCTCCCTGGATGCGGATACCCATCTCCTTATGCGCTGGCAAAAGAA
>DATDKN010000111.1:0-3697 GCA_036519995.1 Terrimicrobium sp.
CCGAGCGTCCTCGATGCCGTATGTCTCGTAAGGCCCGGAGGCGCTCAGGGAGGGCTTGCTGTCGATGATGAAGTTTTTTCCATCTTCTGAGATTGCGGTCCGGAAGTGGCTCAAGGAAGTGAGATAGTTTACGCCCTGGTAGCCGAAAATACGGGGATCACGCGCGTCGAGGTCCGGGTCATCAAGCGGGCAGCGCAGGATCTTCAACTCGCTGGTGACGTGATCGATGACGGCTGTGGAGATGTAGCCTTTTTCCTGAAGCGGGCGTTCCGCGACGCGGATAAGCAGAACTTTCCTGCCCTCATAAGAGGCAGCTCCGGGATTGAAGGCACAGAGGACCTCAAAGTCGGGGCGCGATGGCTTCACCTCCTGTGGAGAAATGAGAGGATTATTCGGAAATCGCTGGATCATTGATATCGAGAGTGGATCGGGTCTACGGCGACTTCGGCCTCAGAAGTCATCCTGTGGCTGAATCGTGCTCACTGATCGGACAGTAGGATAAGCCTTGATGATCGCCGAAAATTTTTCCGCCGAGGGTTTGAACACCCGATCGTAGGTCTGAGGGTCCATGCGTGCGAGGCCAAACAAGGCTTTGTAGCCATAATGCCACTCATAGTTGTCCGCCAGCGACCAGGCAAAATAGCCGCGAACATCGTAGCCATCGCGAATGGCACGTCCAATCGCAGCGATGTGGTTGCGCATGTACCAAACTCGCTTGGCATCATCAGGTGTGGCGATGCCATTTTCGGTGATCATCATCGGTTTGCCGTAGCCATCACCGACTCGCTTGATTTCCTTGTAGAGTCCGTCGGGATCGATACGCCAGCCCATCATTGTGAAATTATGGCCGCGGCGGTAAGGCTCGGAAAGGAGCGAGAGCGGTCCAGGTGCCTGTGAGTAATAGTAATTAAGCCCTATGATATCGCAGACATCGTAAATTCGGTCCAGATGATCGACGTTTCCATGGATCATCGTCTTGTAAATGGTGCCTCCCGGATCGAGCGGAGCCCGGTCCCACCACGGCAACGCTTCAACGCTCATGACCTTGGCGCTTGGTTTGATTGCTTTGATCCGGGTAGCCGCATCACGGAACATTGCGGTGCTCGCGTTAATGGCCTTCCAATAATGTCCAAATGCCAGGTCCATTCCAGGCGGCCAGACTCCTACGATGTAGGCTGTGATGATCTGCCCATTTGGCTCGTTCTGCGGCGCGTAATACTTCGCATACGGCGCAATCGCGCGGACCATTCGCTCGACATAGGCGTTCCAACGCGGGCGCGCCAGAGGATGCAGCCAATTGGATGCTCCTGGATTCTTCTTGTCATAGAGCCAGGAGGGAAATGTGAAATGCCAGAGGCAAACCACCGGTTCGATTCCTGCCGCCTTAAGCCGTCGCGCCATTTCGACATAGCCACGGATCGCCTCCTCGTTATAGACGCCCGGTTTCGGTTCCACGCGGGGCCAAGAGATGCTAAAGCGATAGTGCGTGACGCCAATTTCTTTCAGAGCCGCAAGATCCTTCTCGAATCGAGTCCAACTGTAGAGCGCGTTTCCCTTGGGAGGTGCTTTGCGCCGCTCGACGAGAATGTCCCAATCCGAATAGAAATAGTACTTGTCGCCTGGCTGCGTGGCCGGGTCTTCGTATTGGTAGCTGCTCGTTGAAATTCCCCAGGCAAACTTCTGTGAAAGGGGCGGCGAAGATCGCGGTGGCCGAGGTTGCGGACCCTTTCCGACGGGACCGAGCGGATTGAGGCAGCCCACTGATAGGCTGCACATGACGAGCGCGACGACAGCTCGAGGGAACCTCAGAACAACATTCGGCGTAATCATCATCAGGAAAGTCCTCGCAAGTTGTTCGGGCTGATTCGGACTGAAGAACATCATACAATTCTTCAGCGGTGCGGTGTAATTCCGGTGGTGCGTATAAGGAACCACGAAGCCGCTTACCAGAAAAATCTTTGTCCCGACGAAATTGAGGCGACAAATCAAGCGTTTGTCGAAGCCGCGCAAGCGCAGCAGCAGTCGGAGTGGATGCGTTCCAAATCGGACTGTCGATCTAACTCAACTGCAAATTCTGTAGCGGCGATCTAGCGACACGTGGGGAAAAAGCTCATGGCTCTCGGCCAGATGAAAATCTAAGAGGGCCGTTTCACCACGAAATGGCGTATCGCGTTTTGCGGCCTACTTTTCTACCAGGTTGGATTTCGATTCGCGAGATCGAGAGCAGTTGACGCTTATCAAGCGGCTCGTTTGCTAGGCGGATCAGCAAGTTCTTCTGCCGTTTGCAATGAGACAAATGGCTGATAGCTCCGGCGCACTCTGTCCTTACGAAACCATGCCGCGTAAAGGCGCAAACCGCGAGCACGCCGATCGGCAGCGTGGATCCGTCGCAACTCAGCTCGCTCGTAGTCGCGGAGGGCACGACGCAAGCGCCTCGCACGCTTCTCCATGCGAGCCGCCAGCCATACCGCCACCCAGAGTTTTACCTTCTGCTGCATTGAATAGCGCAGACGATTAGCATAACTAATATTTTTCGTCAAACATCAAAGCACGGTCAGGTTTGGCCGTGGTGGCCAGCATGAAAAGCTTGATGGCAGCGACAATCTGACAATACGCAATCGCTTTATCGCTGCTGCGATGATACAAAGTTTGGACGTCCGCGGCAAAATAGAACGCTCTGGGCATTGCTCCGTTTACGAGGGGGGCGAGCGTCGACGATCGTCACCGGGACATGGGCGTCCTAGGTCCAGCAGGACTTCGCGGAAACTTGGACTCAGCTTTACACGCGCCAGAGTCATTCGCATGCGGCGCCTTGCCTTATTGAAAAAAGACAGGTAAACAAGTGTATAGCTTATGGCTTGTATCACTTCGCAGCGAGCCTGGCGCGTGGCAGGCCGAGCGCTGCAAATGCATTTGTGCGTCTTCGGTCTTATGCAAGTTCCGGCACGATGCCTCTTCGAACGGCAGCCACTTAGGCGGGAGCTCGCCAGAGAAGATCGTCATACGTGCGGCTTTGCGGCGCCTCGTTATGCCTGAGCCAGTCACGCCAAATCCGAAATCGCGAGCTGCGGGTCGCAGGCGAGCGGAGCTTCTGCTCGCGGGGGTTCTCGTCCTCCTGGTGCTAGGAATACCATTCATTAGCATCTTTCGAAAATCGGCAAAGGAGGTGCCTAAAGACAACCTCCATGTAACGCCGGGCGGGCCGCCCACTGTTATGCAAATGCGCGCCACCGACAAAGGGGCCCGGGCGGAAAACTCCGCCTACGTGCTCTCGCTTAATCAAGAGGTTTACGTGGACGTTCGATCGCCGGGCATTTGGCTGCTCCAGCTCATGAACGCTCTGGGGAAACAAGACCTCGATCCACGTGGCAAGGTCACGCTCGATACGGTGGTCTTTGATCCGACAACGGAAAAGGAAGAGCGTGCGCGATTGCAGGCGTTGCGTGAGCAGCGGGACGCTATCCGGATCGAACGGCAAGAAGTCGAAGCGATGCCCGACGGCCAGGAGAAAAGAGTTCGTCTGGGCGAGTTGGCCGCACGCGAAGCCGCCCTAAACAAGGATGTCGATCAACTCTTGCTCAACCGGCGGAGTTCCGCGTGGGATCAATTCCTCAAGGACACGCTGGAGCGCTCCTGCCTAGTCGTGAACGGCCGTGTGTTTCAGGATCTAAACGCACAAGTCGCTTACGATTGGCAC
>DATDKN010000112.1:0-4299 GCA_036519995.1 Terrimicrobium sp.
GAACGTCTCGGCGAGTTCCTCGGTCACAGCCTCGCGGCAGGTGAGAAGCCCGAGATCGGTATAAATCTTGGCTGTCGAAGGATGATAATTGCCGGTTCCGAGGTGGGCATACCTGCGAATCCCATCGCCCTCGCTGCGCACCACGAGTGTGGCCTTGGCGTGTGTCTTCAGGCCGGTAACCCCGTAGACGACATCCACGCCTGCCTCGCGCATCAGCCGCGCCCATTTTATATTCGCGGCCTCGTCAAAGCGCGCCTTCAGCTCGATCACCACAGTGACCTGCTTCCCGTTGCGCGCGGCTTCGATCAACTCCTGGACAAACGGCGAATCGGAGCTAGTCCGGTAGAGCGTTTGCTTGATAGCGAGCACGTGGGGATCTTCTGCGGCCTGCGCAAGAAAATCGACGACCGTTTGAAAGTTGTCGTACGGGTGGTGCAAGAGAATGTCACCCCGACGGATGTGAAAGAAGATATCCGACTCGGTTTCGAGTGAGACGACAGTGTTCGGCGAAAAGCGCTTGTAGCGAAGATCGGGTCGATCTATTTGCAGCGCCAGCGGCATGAGGCGCACGAAATTCAGTGGACCGTCGATGCGGAAGACGTCTTCCTCTTCGAGATTGAAGATATCCAGCAGGCGCTCCACGGTATGCTGAGGGCAATCGTGTTCAACTTCGATTCGCACGGCGGCTCCTCGCTTGACCTTGTGAAGCTCGGCTTCGATGGCATGGAGGAGGTTTCGCGCTTCTTCCTCATCGACGTAGAGGTTGCTGTTGCGCGTCACGCGGAACAGGTGCACTCCCTTGACTTCCATACCATGAAACAAGCTCCCCACATGGTGCTGAATGATATGCCCGAGAAACACGTAGTCATCGCCGTTCTCCTGTTTCGCGAACGGGACGACCCTCGGGAGGATCCGCGGCACCTGGACAACCGCGATGTCTGTTCCAAAATCTTCGCCGCCCTCCAGTTCGACGATCACGTTGAGACTCTTGTTGAGAAGCTGGGGAAACGGGTGGGCCGGATCGATCGCCAGGGGCGTAAGGACCGGGTAGATACTCTTGGTGAAGAACTTGGCAAAATGCTCCTGCTCGCTTGGCGGAACGTCAGGATACGTGTGAAAGCGGAGACGCTGTTCTTCGAGTTGAGGTTGGAGTTGATCCCGCCAGCACGCGTATTGGTCGTCGACCATCCGCCGCACTCGGCGGCTAATTGCCGCGAGCGCCTCGCTGGCCGTTAAACCATCGGGGCCGGCTTCCGACGAGTGCATCTGTTGCTGTTGCTTCAGACCGGCGACGCGCACTTCGAAAAATTCATCGAGATTGGAGCTGACAATGCAGAGAAATTTCAGGCGCTCGAGAAGCGGATTTGATTCATCAATCGCCTGATCGAGGACGCGCTGGTTGAACTCCAACCAACTCAGCTCGCGATTGATGAAGTAGGAACCATCCGTAAAATCCATGCTGGCATCGTCCGCCTACGGCCAGCAAGGTCAAGGTGAGATTTTCGAGATTCTGCTGCTTCAGGGACCGTGTTACGCTCGCTCGAGCCAGGCCTTGCTTGCGTACTTATTGGCCACCAGCGCCTTCGCCCTGGCGACTGTGGTCGTCGACAAGGAAAATGCGCCTGCTTTCCCGGCGACCAACTCAAGAAGGTGCCGCGCAAAATTCCGGGGTGGCTTCACGTTCTGAATGCTTCCCTGGTGCAGGAACCCTCTGCGGGTCCTGCGCTGGGCGCCGCCGCACAGCTTACGATCACCAACGCCAATCACGTCGTGTAATACCGGAGAAGTGAAGCAGGCGAGGCCATCGGCGCAATGGAACGGTTCTGCCAGACGTGCCGCGCAACCGACCTTCGTTAATGCCGCCGCAACGCCCGAATGAATGAGCTGATAGGCCTGAATGGGCCGCACGCTGGCGAGCGCCTCGCTCGAGGGGACGAGCAGAGCGAACGTCCAATCGTCGAGGTGTGCCACGATTCCGCCGCCGGTCCATCGGCGCACGCAGGGCAGACCGGGGAAACGGTCTCTCACTGACGCGAGAGGCAACGCGTATCCGAAGGAAACAGTCGGTTCCGCCCATCGATAGACGCGCAGCAATGGGCGTGGCGTAATCTCGAGCAGCGCTTCGTCGAGCGCCATTTGTTCGGGGCCGTTTCGGGCAGTTTCGTCATTAAAGAGATCAACTACATCGAAGAGCGGCATTGCAAAATCAACAGCGTCCTGCGTTCAATTAGTCAACTCTGACATCTGGCCCCGATCTGAAATCTACCATGGCAAAACCCGCACTTGGCAAAGGACTCGGCGCATTGATCAACACTCGCGTCGCCGCTCCCGCCCCCAGGGAAGAGCTTGGCGAGCGCGTCCAGCCCTTGCCGCTGAATCAGATTACACCCAGCCCGCTCCAGCCACGGCAGGAGTTTCGTAGCGAGCATCTCCAGGAATTGGTGGAGAGCATCCGGGAACGCGGCATCATCCAGCCGCTCATCGTTCGGCAGGTGGGCGACAAGTACGAACTTATCGCCGGTGAACGCCGCTGGCGTGCCGCGCGCGAGCTCCAGCTCACCGAAGCCCCAGCGATTATCCGAACGGCGAGCGATCGCGAGGTGCTTGAGCTCGCGCTCATCGAGAACCTCCAGCGCGAGGATCTGAATCCAATCGAGGAGGCCGGCGCGTACGAACGGCTCCATCGCGATTTCGGTCTCACCCAGGATGAGATCTCCAAGCGCGTCGGCAAGAGCCGCGCGTCGATTGCAAACGCGATGCGGCTTCTCGACCTGGACCCGGGTGCGCAAACGCTCCTCAAACAAGGGCGGATTTCCGTTGGCCATGCCAAAGTCTTGCTTTCCCTCAAGTCTCACGAGGAACAACGGCTGCTCATGGATGTGATTGTACGACAGGGAGCCTCGGTCCGGGTGGCTGAAAAATTGGCGGCTCAGCAACTTGCCCGACTAGGAAAACCTTCCTCCAAACGCACCTCATCAGACGAACCGACGCTCTCTCCCGCTATCCAAAACCTGCAAAATCTTCTCACGCGACGCCTCGCCACACGCGTGGTCATTCACCATGCCGAAAAGCGTGGAAGCATCTCCATCGAATACTACGGTAATGATGATCTCCACCGCATCATGAGCGAGCTGGGTCTCGATCCAGAGCAGCCGTGAAATCATATCGGAAGGAGCTTTGGTTTGATGTTCCAAGGCGGCGAGAGCTCATCAACATCACCGGAGATATCGCAAAATGTCTGGCAGAGAGTGAAGTTGGCGAAGGTCTTTGCCTCGTCAATGCCATGCACATCACAGCAAGTGTCTTTATCAACGACGACGAAAGCGGCCTGCACGCGGACTATGAGAAGTGGCTCGAGCACCTAGCGCCTGAAAACCCCCACCGGCAGTATCGCCATAACAACACCGGCGAAGACAACGCGGACGCCCACCTTAAACGCACCATCATGGGCAGAGAGGTCGTCGTGGCGATCACGAATGGAAAACTCGACTTCGGTCCGTGGGAGCAAATCTTCTATGGCGAGTTCGATGGCGGTCGCCGAAAAAGGGTGCTCGTAAAGATCATCGGAGAGTGACTCGCGTCCAGCCGCCAGCAACTCCTCGTTTAACCTTTTCTGGAAAATGGTTTGAAGTGCAGATCGTGCAACAAACCATCGGAGAGTCGGTAAACCCAGCTGTGCAGCTCTAGTTGCTGACCCATCTTCCATGCGTTTTGGACAAAACTGGTCTCCTCCACGTGACGAGTCTGGTCGAGCACGTTGAGTTCGCACAGGAGATCCTCCTTGTCTTCCTGCGCCAGACCTTCGAAGCGCTCCGGTTGTCGTCGGTAAATGCTGCGGACGTGCCGCAGCCAATTGTCGATTAACCCAAGCTCTTGATCCAGCAGCGCTGCGCGCACACCGCCGCACCCGTAGTGCCCGACAACCATGATATGCTCTACTTGCAGCACGTTTACGGCGTATTGAATGACCGACAAGCAATTGAAATCGGTGTGGTTGACGACGTTCGCGACGTTTCGATGAACAAAGACCTCTCCCGACCTTAATCCCAGAATTTCATTCGCTGGAACGCGGCTGTCCGAACAGCCAATCCAAAGATATTTCGGTGTCTGAACATTAACCAGCTTCTTGAAAAAATCCGGTTCTACCTGGCTCATCCGCTGGGCCCACCTTCGATTCGATTCGAACAGGGCTTCCAGACTCATGCCCCAGGACTAGCAAACCGAGTGCCGAATTGCGCGGAAATTTCACTCCTTGGCCAAAGAACCTGTGCAAAGAGGGGCGCTCGCTAACCACGGGCG
>DATDKN010000113.1:0-3020 GCA_036519995.1 Terrimicrobium sp.
CCGTGGCCTGTGCAGGCACTGCGACAGCGGCCGAGCGCGGCCGAAGAGAGGTGTTAATCATTTTGAAGTCCCCCCGAAGTCACGTCCCGCGAAATCAAAGCTGGAACCGGCAAATCGTTCCGGGTTTTATTTTGCTCAGTAAATGGAACAACGTAAAAGCTTGGAGATTGTGATTTTTCGGCATTTGGCGTGGCGGCCGGAGCGCTTCCAGCTTCAGCTTAAAAAGCGGTCTCTTGGCTCTACCGCGTCGAATGGGAGCCGGCCAACTGGGCGGCCGCCCTGGGCGTGGTGCAGCAAAGTTCAAGATGCCAGCGGCGCTTCGACCATCGACGCGATCGAAGCCGCGGAGAACTCTTCGCCTTGCGACGGGAAATTCGAGACTTTCTCGCCGACCTAACACCGAACAATGCTACAAAAAATAAAGGAGGAGCCGTCGGAAAAGGCTCCTCCTTCTAACGCACTATACGCATTTTTCTTGTGCCGCATGCCGCTGGACCGCGGGCACTTCGGCGCTTCCTAGAGTTGTTTCCTCATTGAGTCAGGGTCCTCCTTCTTCTCGTTACTCCAATTGGTCAACGCTGATCGGCCATAGCCGTTCCGACTGTCTAAAATTTTGATCCGTCAGGTACCTGACGAAGGAGCTTTAGACGGCAAGCCAGTGGTCCTGTTCGCTTACGAGACGCAGGCGGAAGCCAAAGCAGCCCGAACTGATGTCCAGGCAGCGGTCGAAAAAGCGGACCATTCAGATTGAAGACGCGCTATTTTTCGAGGCGCGGTATGTGCGGAGCCAAACGGGCCGATGCATCTCAATTTCGATAGCTGCGACTGAGTTTGCCTTTTGGCTTCCCCCAGCTGATGCCTTGGAGAAATTTTTCAGCCCCACCTTGTAGGCGGCATCTGACCATCCATATTCCATCCAGACGGATGGTCATCGGATGGAGCGAGCGATGGGAAAAATCGAGGAGTTTCGGCCGAAGGACAGCGAGAAAATTACGATCAATCTTGGTTTCGTCGATCTCGGCCATATCGACCTCCTGGTGCAGGAGGGTTTTTACTCAAACCGCACCGACTTCATCCGCGCAGCCATCCGAAACCAGCTCGATCGCCAAAACGATGCGGTCAAGCAATCCGTAGCGAGGCGCCACCTCGACCTCGGAATGCGTAAGTACAGTCGAAAGGACCTAGAGGCTGCGCACAGGGTTGGTGAGACGATTCACATCCAAGTCCTCGGATTGGCTGTCATTGCAGCTGACGTATCTCCCGAGCTCGCACGAAAAACGATCGCCTCCATTCACGTGCTCGGCGCCCTGCAGGCCTCGCCGGAGGTGAAGGCTGCTCTGAGCGACCGCATTCACTGAGGCTTTATCGGAAACTGAACAGCCTACCAATCCCTCCGTTGGGCGGGACAACGCTCTCCTTTTGCCGAAATTCACCTGACACAGGAGCTACCCATGAACGCCCGATTAAAGATCAACATGGTGGAGGTAACACGCCTCACTCGTGACGGACGACTCAGCGAGGCGATGGCTATCCTGCGCGGAGCCATCCCCCGTTCGCTATCGTCAAATTTGGGGGGAGACAAGCAACGAGGGTCTAAAGCCCCCACTATCGAGATGGTGCCCCCATCATTGTTGACCGGGAAATCGTGGACCTCTCCGCAGTCCGGCGACGCTGATCGTCTTTCAAACTTGGGCCGGCCAAACGCGCTCGGTGACATCGGCAAGCGCTGGCCGCAACTTGGTTTAGGACGTGGGCTTGAAGGGTTGACTAGGCCTTCGGTGGATCGCGCCCCCATCGTTCTGCCCGATGGGGCACAGTTTGGAGAGGACGTCTTTGCCAATCAGGCGGGAAGTCGCGCCTACAAGCTCTATGTTCCGAGCGGCTATAACGAACAGCCGTTGCCCCTTGTGGTAATGCTGCACGGCTGCACCCAGTCGCCCGACGACTTTGCTGCCGGCACCCGCATGAACGACTTGGCTGAGGAAGGTACGTTCCTCGTTGCCTATCCGGCGCAGACCCAGTCGGCGAATGTCTCTAAGTGCTGGAACTGGTTTAGCCCCGCCGATCAGGGTCGCGATCAGGGAGAGCCCTCGCTCCTCGCGGGCATCACCCGCCAAATTATGCGCGACTTCCGTGTCCAACCTGCGCGCGTGTATATCGCCGGTTTGTCTGCTGGAGGTGCCGCAGCCGCAATAATGGGAGCTACTTACCCAGACCTTTATGCGGCCATCGGCGTTCACTCTGGATTGGCGTGTGGCGCTGCCAGCGACATACCTTCCGCCTTCGCGGCTATGCGGCAAGGCCGGTCTGATATTGCGAGAGGGAACGGCGCGGGACGCGCTGTTCCGACCATCGTGTTTCACGGAGACCGCGACACCACTGTCAACCCGGTGAACGGCGATCAGGTCATCGCCCAATCGAAGGCTGCGGCGGAGCTTCGAACAACCGTAACGACCGGCGAGGCACCGGGCGGAGTACGTTATACATGCACGGTGCAAACGGACGAGAATGGGCAATCGATTCTGGAGCAGTGGGTTTTGCATGGAGCCGGCCACGCATGGTCCGGCGGCAGCACTGCAGGATCGTATACCGAGCCACGCGGTCCCGATGCGAGTCGCGAGATGATGCGGTTTTTCCTGCAGTGCCCAGCCTCTGCCGCATCACTTTAGTCAGGCGATCCCACTTTCGGCCCGCGATCGTCATCGCCGCATGACGGTCAATGAAGCTTTCCGAGGCAGCAACCTCTTCAGCCGGTTGTCGAAAGTCTACGGGCTGCTGACCCTGCAGGATCTGCTCGACCGTGTTCAATCCAAGGTGGAACACAGCCCTGCGGACTCCTCTGCCGAAGTGCGGTACGGTACATATGGGACGTGTGCCAGTAACTGTCGCGATCCCGAACGAAGTGAGAGGGGCTTAGTCATGAATCAGCGTGAGACAGACACATCTGAGCAAGTGCTCAAATTTGCGCCCAAAGAGAAGGCGCCGAATAGAGTTGCTCAGCTGGACGACGCAGGACAGGC
>DATDKN010000114.1:0-7207 GCA_036519995.1 Terrimicrobium sp.
AACGGCGGCTTGCGGCGACAGAGATAATCGCATTCGGATGCATATGATCGACGTGCTTGGCGGAGATAAAGCTATGCAAGGGGGTATCGATGGAACTGGCACGCGGATTGAGATTGAACGTTGCATGAAAATACATGGCGACCATGTCATCCTCACCCTGCGACTTTAGACCCTTGTCATTGCGTTTTGCGTAGAGCTTTTGCAGATCAAGAAGCTTCTGCTGGTAAAGGGAGGAAAAGTTTTCGCGCTTCGAGGTCCGCAAATCGCCGCCGGATCCTTTCACCCAAAGCACTTCGGTTTCTTCTCCGGTTAGTGGGTCCTTTTCTTTGATCTTCGCGGAAGTATTTCCTCCGCCGGTATTGGTGATCCGTTGATCGTTTCCCAGCAGATTCGAGCGATACACTAGCCGGCCAACCGGATCGAGTTTCGATGCGATCGCGTCGTCCCAAAGGTAGTTTACGAATTTATAAGTCATAGTTAGTTTGCAAGTTTAAGTTGCGCAAAGCGACGATAAGCGTCTTGCCAGTTTGCCAAGTCAGTGGGCTTGAAGGTCCTCATTGGAAAAGAATTGCTAACGATCGTTCGTAAGGCCGAAAGCGACTCGACTTGTCCGAGGGCGATGGCCTGAATAAGGATATTTCCTGCGGCGGTGGCCTCCACCGGGCCAGCAACCACCTCACGACCTGTGGCGTTGGCGGCAAATTGGTTCAGCAGAACGCTCTGGCTACCGCCGCCCACAATGTGCAACCGACTGATCGAGCGCCCGGTCGACCCTTCGATTTCCTCGAGAGCGGCACGATAGGAAAGTGCCAGGCTTTCCAAAATACAGCGGACGAACTGGCTGCGGGTCTCCGGCGGTGGCTGCGCGGTCTCTCGGCAATACGCCGCGATTAGCGCGGGCATGTCACCGGATTTTGCAAAGCGCGCGGCATTCGGGTTAATCAACGAGCGGAGAGGCTCGGCATCGTTGGCTTGCGCGGTGAGACTGGCGTAGTCCAATTCGATGCCTTGTTTCGCCCAGACGCGTCGCGATTCCTGGAGAATCCAAAGCCCGACGATGTTCTTGAGGAATCGCGTGGTTCCCCCATAGCCAGACTCGTTGGTGAAGTTGTCTGCGCGACTTTTTTCGTTGATGAGCGGCTCTGGCAGCTCCACACCGATCAGCGACCAAGTTCCGGAAGAAAGATACGCCCAGTCGCCGCCTTGTGCGGGAACCGCGGCGACAGCCTCACCGGTGTCGTGCGAACAAGTCGCGATCACCTGGAGCCCGGTCAGCCCAGTCTCGGCGCAGATATCCGGCAACAAGGGCCCGATCACGGTGCCGGGCCGCACTACTTTCGGGAAAATCTTCCTCGGAAATCCGCAAAGTTCGATCAGGCGCTCCGACCATGAGCGCGTGCGGGGATTGTAGAGCTGCGTCGTGCTCGCCAAGCTTTCATCGACGCAGGGCACCCCGGAAAAAAGGTAGTTAAAATAGTCGCCAATCGTTAGAAAACAATCGGCAGCTTCGAGGATAGCTCGGCTCTTCTCCAGATCTGAGGCAAGGTGATAGATTGTATTGATGGGCATGAACTGAATGCCCGTTTCTTCAAAGATTAACTTTGCGCCGACTTTTTCTCGCACGCGTTCATAGGTCGCTGCCGTGCGATCGTCGCGGTAATGAAAGGGAGGTGAAATCGTGGGATGCACGGAATTGATCAGCACGTAATCGACACCCCACGAGTCGACACTGACGCCAAGGATTGGAATATTGCGTTTGGCAATCTCGCGCAGACCCGTCTTCAGTTCTTCGTATACTCGCAACACATCCCAACGCAGCGAGCCGAGGACCCGCACGACGGCGCTGGGGAAGCGATGAATTTCCTCGAGGCTTAACTGGCCGTCCTGAAGCCGTCCTAACATTACGCGCCCGCTCTCTGCGCCGAGATCGCAGGCAATATAGTGGCTTGAATTCACTTCGCTGAGAACAGAGGAGAGAGAACCCCGGGGAAGGTTATTTGATCACAGCGATGCAGAGACGAAAAGCGCATTGTTAATACAAGGGTCTACGAAGGGCTGAGCTCTATCTGCTTTTCTGGTCATCGAGCGCGTCGACATGAAAGACCTCCTTGAGTTCGCGAGAAATCGGACTGTTGTCGGCCTGCGATGGCATAATTTCTTTCATGGACGCCCACCAACTTTTACAGATCGGCGTCTGGGCAATCGCCGCCCAGCGTTCTTCGTTTTCGATCTCGGCATAGCCGAAAAGGTGGCGGGTCTCCTGATCGAGAAATATCGAGTAGTTCAACACTCCATGACGCTTTAGGACCGCTTCGAGCTCAGGCCAAATCGGGGAGTGTCGCCGTTCATATTCTTCCTCCATTCCGCTGTTCACCGACATGACGAAAGCTTTGCGTTTCATACTGTCAGGACCGCTTGGAAAGAACAGTGCTTTCGTAGGACTTCACATCCTGGAGCCAGTCGGCGCCGGTGGGGACGTTTTGGCGGCGGCAATACTCATCCCAGACCGCACCAAAGGGAAGCGTCTTGATTTCTTCCAAGAGGGCGAGCCGCTGCGTGTAGTCTCCATCACTTTCCAGTTTGCGTAATTTGGAGATCGGCTCGAGCAGGGCCAGGAGGAGGGCTTTGATGGCATTTCGAGTGCCCACCACCCAGGCGGCGATGCGGTTGATACTGGCATCGAAAAAGTCCAACCCGATGGAGGTGCGGGCAAGAAAATCGCCGCGGACGAGTTCTTCCATGATCGCCTTCGTCGGGTCGTCGAGTGAGACAACGTGATCGCTATCCCACCTCACGCCGCGACTCACGTGCAGCAAGAGCGCGGGAACCCAACGCAAGACTGACGAAATCTTATCCGCCAGCAGCTCGGTCGGATGAAAATGCCCGGCGTCAAGGCAATACAGCTTTCGATTTTTGATCGCGTATCCGAGGTAAAATTCGTGCGATCCGACGACGTAACTCTCGCTCCCGATTCCAAAAAGCTTGCTTTCGACAGCGTCCAGGTTGTGCTTCGGGTCAATTGGCTCGGCAAAGATTTCGTCCAACGCCGCTTCGAGCCGATCACGCGGTGCATTCCGGTCAATTGGGGTATCTTTGTATCCATCCGGAATCCAGAAGTTGGTGACCGCGGGGGTGCCGATTTGCTTTCCCATGTCCGCGGCGATGCGACGGCAAGCCTGACCGTGTTCGATCCAGAAAGACCGAACCGCCGGGTCGGAACTCGAAAGTGTGAACCCGTCATTGGCTAATGGGTGGGAAAAAAAGCTTGGATTAAAGTCAAGCCCGAGGTCTCGTTCCTTGCACCAATCGATCCAGCTCTGAAAATGAGCGGTCGTCAGTTCGTTGCGCGGAGCGGACTTTCCTACGCTGAAATCGGCATAGAGGGAATGAAGGTTCAGCCGGTGTCTGCCCGGAATCAGCGAAAGCGCCTTGTCGATGTCCTGCCGCAACTCTTGGAGGGAGCGGGCTTTGCCAGGATAGTTGCCGGTGGCTTGGATGCCGCCTCCGCTGAGTGCTCCGCCTCCGGATTCAAAGCCGCCAACGTCATCGCCTTGCCAGCAGTGCAAGGAGATGGGAATCGTTTCAAGTCTCTTCAAAGCAGCTTCAGTGTCGACGCCCCAAGAGGCGTATACTTCGCTGGCCCAAGTGTATTGTTCTTTGCTCATCTCTTCTGGATGGCTCCGGTGTATTCCAGCCGCCTGCGAGCGGCGCGACCCGCGCCGCTCGCAGACTTTGCTGGACTCACTCAGAAGTTGAATTGATCGATGTTGTCCTTCACGAAAATGAAGGGCTTTCCGAGGAGGACGTTGTCGCCCTTGACTTCAAGGGACCCGAGGCGCCCGGCTTCCAGTGTGGTGGCACCCGGTTTGAGCGTGCCGTCGGCGACGGCCTTAGCTGCGTAGACCGTCAGATAGCCGAGATCTTCGGTATTCCAGAGGATAACACCGGTAGTGATGCCATCGTGCACGTAGCGCTTGTTCTCGTTCGGGAGGCCAAGGCCGACAACTTTCACATCTTTGCGCCCGCTCTGCTTGACGGCTTCTGCGGCGCCGGGAACGGCCGGTGAGCAAACCGCCATCAGCACTTTAACGTTGGGGTTGGAGTTGAGGATGGCGGTCGCTTCGCTGAACGCCTTGTCCTTCAAATCGTCACAGGGACGCAGGGCCGCCAGCTTGATATCGGGATACTTTTCTTCCAGGCGTTGCTTGATGTTTTTGATCCACTCATTCTGATTCGCGGCGGTGAGCGAGGAGGTGATGATGGCAAACTCGCCTTTGTCGCCGAGCGCCTTCGCGGCCTCATCCATCAACGTGTAGCCAATACCTTCGGGAGTGGCCTGGTTGATGAGGAAGTCGCGGGCATCAGGTTCGGCGTCCGCATCCCAAGTGATAATCTTAATGCCTTTGTCCTTGGCCTTACGAAGAGCGGTCGAGAGACCCTCGCGATTCTCAACCGAAACCGCAATCACGTCGACACCACGCGTGATCCATGTTTCGACGATCTCGTTTTGTTTGGCGGGGTCTGGTTCCGTAGGACCATCCCAGAGCAATTTCACGCCCAGCTCTTTGGCGGCCTGCTCGGCGCCTTTGCGGCAGGAAATGAAGTAGGCATTGCCTTTGCTTTTTGGCATCATGGCAATCGTTAGTGGTTTGTCGGCCGCGTTGCCTGTTCCGGCGGCGCCCAACACAACAGATACTGATAAGAGTGCTGTTAGGAGTTTTTTCATGGAATTGGATGAGGTGTGTTATTATCGAGCTATCGATGTATGGACTATGGATAACTTAGGTTGTAGCTTTATGTCTGAGGTTTAGGTTGGGAGGTTGGCGCCACCGACTTTGCTCCCGCCGGTTTGCGCAGGCGCGAAAGGGCTTTTGTGAGCGCCTCGCCAGCGAGAACGCTTAGCAAGAGGACACCGGTAAGAATTCCCGCGAGCTCGCTGGGCATATCGGACAATGTAAGGCCGTTTCTCAGGACGGCCAGGACGGCCAGCCCTAAAAGGGTGCCATGCACGGTGCCGATGCCTCCAAAGATCGAGGTTCCGCCAAGTACGACCGCGGTGATGGCGAGAAGTTCGTAGCCCGTCCCGGCGTCCGCCTTGGCCTGTCCCACCCGCGCCACGTAGATCAATGCGGCCAGTGCCGAGAAGACGCCCGACAGGATGTAAACGAGGGCAACGCGCCGATCGACCGGAATACCCGCATAGCGAGTTCCGTCGGGCGAGAAACCGATCGCACGAAACGAGCGTCCAAAGGTCGTCCGATGGATCAGCAGCCAGATGCCGATGGCCGCCAAGACCAGAATCGGCAACTGAGCTGGAATCACGCCAAAGAGATATCCCTGGCCGAGAAAAAGGAATGAGGCCGGGAAACCTGTGAAGTTGTCGACTCCCCGAGTGATCGCCTCGGCAAGCCCGCGAAAGAGAGAGAAGGATCCCAGAGTTACGATCAGTGGTGGCAGTTTCAGACGTGTGATAAGAGCTGCATTCAGTCCTCCGGCGGCTGCTCCGATCAGCAGGGTGCAGAGCGCAGCGAGCCACGGCGGCAGTCCGGCGTCGCGCCAGAGCTTTCCAAATGAAATCGCGCAGAGTCCGAGAAGCGATCCTACGGACAGATCGATGCCGCCAGTCAGGATGATCGGCGTCATCACAAGGGCGAGCAAACCCAGTTCCACGCTCAAACGGATAATCTCAAGCGCGTTTCCGGTCGTCGTAAAGTTTTCGGCCGTCTGCGAAAAGATGAAGATCTCTGCGAGGAGCACGGCGATGAGCAGTGTCTCGAAGCGTAGCAGGAATGCCTTCCAGTCTGGACTTGAATGATTCGTCATCGAATGATCCGAGCAATTAGAGTTTCTTGCGCACCGAGCGCCAGCCGTCCGCGGCGACGGCGAGGAGGATGATCAAGCCTTGCAACGCCTTCTCCCATTGGGGCTGCAGATGCAGGAAGACCAGGGCAGGGGCAATGGAGGAAAGAAGAAGAACGCCGGCTGCGACGCCCCAAAGATATCCCCGCCCGCCGGAGATCGCCACTCCACCAACGACGGCGGCGGCAATGGCCTTGAGTTCGAGGCCTTGACCTGCTTTGGGATCCACGTCTGGAAAGCGCACCGCGTTTAGCAGCGCCGCGAGTCCGGTGAGCGCACCCATGAGAACGAAAACCGCAAAGGTCACCTTCTGGGGATGGATGCCCGCGAGCCTGGCGGCCTCTTTGTCCGAGCCGACGGCGTAAACGAAGCGGCCAGCTGAAATATGCTTAAGCGCAAATGCAAGGAAGAGGAACAGAAGAACAGCGATAGCGATGATCGTGAATTGTCCTGCCTGCTGGCCAAGGCCGAACCACTGGAAAGTGTCGGGAAGATTGCTGACGAACTCGCCTTCTCGCCACCACCGCAGTGCCTCTCGCCACGTCACCATGGTTGCTAGAGTCACGACGATGGAGGGGATACCGAGGAACGCGACCAAGGCTCCGTTGAAGGCACCCATGATCGCCCCACACAGGACGGCGACAATCCCAACGAGCGGCATCGGCCAACCGTTGCTTGCAGCAAGGCCTGCGAAGACGCTGCAAAGAGCGAACTGCGAA
This sequence comes from Terrimicrobium sp., assembly GCA_036519995.1. Lineage (GTDB taxonomy): Bacteria > Verrucomicrobiota > Verrucomicrobiia > Chthoniobacterales > Terrimicrobiaceae > DASTFP01. The sequence continues at coordinate 6,579 of DATDKN010000114.1, forward strand.
CCGATGGAAATGTCGATCTGTCGGCAAATAATCACCAGGGTCATGCCGCAAGCGGCAATCAAGACCGGCACCGCATCGCAGAGCATCGAAAGAAGCTGCGCGGGTTTGAAGAAATCCGGCGCGCGAAAGGCGAGTAAGAGCAGGATGGCCAGAAACGCAACGAAGACCGACCATTCGCGAAAATAACGTTTCATTTGTCTTGTGCTTTGGGTGTCAGATTGTCTTTGAATCCGCAGAGGAACTGCTCTTTCCATTTCCTCCCGTTTGGCCGAGTGCGGCTACCATCACATCATGAGCATTCGCTTCCGCTGCGGTGAATTCGCGGACAATGGTCCCGCCATGCATGACGGCGATACGGTCGCTCATACCTAAGACCTCAGTTAAGTCCGACGAGATCATCATCACGGCCAGGCCTTCCTTTGTCAGGCGCCGGATGATCTTGTGAATTTCCGATTTTGCCCCGACGTCGACACCCTGGGTAGGCTCGTCCAGGATGAGGACCTTGGGCTTAGTGGCTAGCCAACGAGCCAGCGAAACTTTTTGCTGGTTGCCGCCGGATAGTGCGCCGCCGGGGGCGTCCGTTGATGGGGTCTTTACGCCGAGGTCCCGAATATAGTTGCGAGCGAGCT
>DATDKN010000115.1:0-9113 GCA_036519995.1 Terrimicrobium sp.
ACTCTTGCCAATGAAAACGATGGTGGCTTGATCGTACCAGTTGCGCAATTCACCGGTGGTATTGACCAGCAAGGTGTCAGGGTTGCTCGCGCTGGAGTTATCGTGGGCACGCAGCGCTACTCTTAGCCCGAGCTTCTCGAGTTGTTCTCGAACTTCCCTCCAACGTTCGGCATGCCTCGGAACAACCACATAGAAGAGATTCGGGAATTCACGCTTCAGTCGAATCACGATTTCACCCAGCAGCGGTTCCTCCCCCGAATGGGTGCTTCCCGCGAGGACAATCGGCGCGGATTCTTCCACACCCAAGTTCGCGAGAATGTTCCGAAAATCTTGAGAGGCCCGCCGGTCATCCGTCTGGTCATCGAACTTGATGCTGCCGGTGCAGAGGATTTTTCGAGTTTCCACACCCAAACGTCGCCAACGTCGCGCCTCGCCCGGTTCTTGGACGCAAAGAAGATCGAGCTGGTTGAAGATCGCCTTTGCCAGCGGCCGAATGGCTCGATATCTGGATTCTGAACGAACGGAAAGCCGCGCATTGACGAGAGCCAGGATCGCACCCTGCGCTTTGGCCTCGGCCGTCAGGTTTGGCCAGACCTCGGCCTCCACGAGAATTAGTTTGCGCGGTCGAATCAGACGAACCGCGCGCCGAGCCGTCCAAAAAAAATCAAGCGGATTGTAGATGGCTTCCAGATAGTCACCGGTTTCCTTGCTCGCCAATGCGTATCCGGTCGATGTGGTTGTCGAGAGCACCACCGGAAGTTGGGGATCACGGGTCCTCATTTCTCGAATAAGCTTCAAGGCAATCAAGACTTCGCCGACGCTGACTGCATGCACCCAAGTCCATCCTCCACGCGACAGCTTCCGGCGAACGCGCGATGAATAAATTGCGAACCGCTGTCCAAACTTGTGCCGGTATTTTCCGCGCTTCAGCATACGAAAGAGAAAGCTCGGCAGCAGAGCGAGCAGCACGAACGGAAAGGCGAGATTATAAAGGATGCGAACCGCAGTCATTCAAGCGGGGTGTAATACGCGATCTCAGTTTGGCCATAACGGCGGAGACGGACAAGTGAAAGGGATCTTGTTTCAGGTTCGATGCTGCCGGCGAGCCGTTCCAGGATGAACATGCCATTTTCTCCGAGAGCGCGCGCGAGCGCAGAACGTCGAAGGAGCTCGTTCCCAAAATCGCGGTGGTCTGCTGACTTTCCATAGGGTGGATCGGCGAAGATCAAGTCATAGCCACTAGGCTCCGCATAGAGCTCGACGAACTTCAGCGCGTCCATCACCTGGACAGAACCGTCAAGCTTGGCCCGGCGAAGATTCTCACGCACGCATGCTGCACACCGTGGGTTTGCATCCACGAAAATGGCGGACGCTGCACCGCGACTCAAAGCCTCAATCCCAAGAGCACCCGAACCGGCAAAGAGGTCGAGCACCCGGGCACCCGCGACAACCTCGCCCAGGCTCGAAAAAATCGCCTCACGCACCCGATCCATCGTCGGACGAATGGCCGGAGAGGGCGCGCTGAGGTGCAGGCCGCGAGCTTCGCCGGCAATAACGCGCATCAAATTCAGTTCCCCTGTGTGGCTGGTTCTTTCTTGTTATCAGGCTTGGGCGAAGCGCTCGAGCGTAATATGTTCATCAACATTCCGCCAACATCTTGTCCCACCTTGGCGCCAACCAGCTTGTCGATCAGGTCAGTTTTCGGATTGTCGACCCGGCCCGTGACGGTGAAGGGAAGTTCTCGATACTCAGGGTCTTCCGACTCGACGAAGTTCTTGCTGAGCACTCCCTTGAGCTGTTGCTGAAGCTTGCGATTGACCATCAAACTCGCATCCAGGTTGATCTTTCCATTAAAACGCACAGGCCCCGTGCCCTGCAAAATGAGATTGTCCGACTTTAAAGTCATGTCGTCAATGTGCACGCGCTCGTCTTGGATGGTCGCATCGATGCGAGCATCACTAAGTTTGAGCAATTGAAGTTCATCGATCTGAAGCAACTCGCCCAGCTTGACCAAAAACTCGACCGGCTTTAGCTGGGCAGAGACAAGCTCGAAGCGCCCGACCCCGGTTAGGGAGGCGCTGTCACGCGGGTCACCGTTCAGGTCGAGCGAGCCTTGGAGAAAGCCCTCGGTCTTTCCTGGTTCGACCTGTGCATCCTCAGCAAGCTTCCTCAGAAGGACGCCCGAGAGCTGCAAGGCAAGGGTGAAGCTGGGCTGCTCGCGCGTTTGCATATGGAATTTTCCCGTCAGCTTGCCTCCCGCCAGCGATCCCTGGATGTCCGGAAAGTCCAGATTGTTTCCGTCCCAGGTGAAGGGCCCACCAACCTTTCGCGGCTTGAGCGAGCCGAAGAAGTCCGACCTTCCGATCTCGAATGTGCCCGCGGCAGAATGATTGGGTGCGATCTTCGCGCTGATGTCTGTCTTATCGAGGCTGACGATCGCGCGGTTCTTTGCGTTGAGAAAGACAATGCTTCCGCCGCGGAGTCGCATGTTTTGCAGCTCGGTCCTGAAGGAGACGCCTTTCTTGGATGTGGTCGGCGCTTCCTGGGGCACCTCGGCCACCTCGACACGCTCGCGGCCCAACGGAATGACCCACTCGCCATTTTCCAACTGGCGAACGACCAGCTTTGGCCGAAAGACCGTGCATTCGGTGATTACAAATCGTCCCTCGATCAAAGGGCCAAGAGCAAAGCGAATGCGCAGAGCCTCAACCTCGGCAAAGTTGATGTTGGCATTTGTCGGATCGGGGACGGTGATGCCGCGAATGACAAAGCCGCTCCAAGGCAAATACATGCTGCTCCGGATCTTGACTTCCCCGCCCAGCGCGCGTTGGGCAGAGTCACGAATGCGCTGCTGAACGCCATCGGATTGCAAATAGAGATTGATGCAGAGGAGAACGAGCGCAGCCAATGCGATGACACCGGCGGCGATAAAAAGAAAACGCTTGGCAAAAATAAGCACGCGGGGAAGCTACGAAACTTTTCCGGAATGTGAAGCGTGAACAAGAAGCACAAAATCCTTGTCATTTTGAATCCGGCGGCCCGTGGCGAACGCGCCAAGGACTTGCGCCACAAAATTGCGGCGCTCTCGCACCATGTGCTCGTGCGGAGTACCAGCTCCCCGGGCGACGCCCGAGGTCTTGCCGCCCGCGCGGTGACTCAAGGATATGGCACCATTGTTGCCGCTGGCGGGGACGGAACGATCAACGAAGTGGTCAATGGCATCGGAGGCGCAGCCGTTCATTTTGGCATCCTCCCAGTCGGCACAATGAACGTCTTCGCCGCCGAATTGGGTATTCCCCAAAACAATCTCGCCAAGGCCTGGCAGGTGATCGAAGCGGGCTATTCGCGCTTGGTCGATCTCCCGCGGGCCAACCATGAATATTTCGTCCAACTCGCCGGAGTCGGTCTCGATGCCGAAGTGGTCCGGCAAACCACTCCGGATTCTAAAAAAGTGCTCGGCCCGATGAGCTACCTGCTGACGCTCGCCCAAGTGGCCGCGCGCCAGCCTCCGAAAATTTGCATCGAGCCGGTCGATAGTGCCACACGCGAGGGGAGCTTTGTCCTCGTCGGAAACGGACGATTCTACGGTGGTCCTTTTGTCGTTTTTAAGGACGCCCGACTGGACGACGGGCTCCTCGACGTCTTGGTTTTTCAAAATCAAAGTCATTGGGATTTGATCCGCTATTTTCAGGCGATTGCTTTCGGCAATCATCCCGCGCTTCCTGATGTCGAGTACTTTCAGAGTCGGGGCCTCCGGCTGACCAGTCGTGAGCCCGTGCCCGTGGAAATTGATGGCGAGCTCACTGGAACCCTGCCATACGAGTTTGGTTTCTCCGCCGGGAAGCTGAAGGTTCTTGTCCCGCGGGAATTGGACACGGCAAACAAATCCGCATAAGTTTCGCCGATGACGCAAAGCGGGAGGCGGATTAGTGCGGTGGGAGTTCTCATCGCCGTGAACTGCGGGGTTTTTCTTTATCAGCTGCTCAGACCCGATTTCAACGAAACACTGCTGGAGTTCTATGGCTTAAGCAGTCAAGGCGTGGAGCAAGGCGCGTGGTGGCAGCTGATTACACACGCGTTCTTGCATGGGAACATCTGGCATCTGCTTTTCAATATGGCCGGACTTTGGTTTGCGGGGCGGATCGTCGAGCGGGTGATGGGAACAGGCCGGTTTGTTGCTCTCTACTTTGCTTGCGCGCTCGCCGGAGGAATCGCCCAACTCCTCTTGGAAGGAGGGAGGTCCCTTTTGCTCGGTGCGTCCGGCGCAGTCTGTGGTGTCATCCTAGCCTTTGCCACAATATTCCCCGAGGCGCAAATCGTGATGCTGCTCTTTTTCGTCATCCCATTGCGCTTGCGCGCAAAATATCTCGCTTGGGGTCTCATCGGATCATCCCTGTTGTTTTTGCTTCTCGGCTTCGAGCCGTGGATTGGACATGCTGCTCACTTGGGCGGCTGTCTCGCCGGATATCTTCTCGCGCGGCTTAATGGCTATGGCCTCCCGAGCTTTCCGGAGCGGATAATCAAAAGAATATGGCGTTCCTCAAGGGTGACTTGACGAGCAAGGGTCTCCCGCACTCTAGACGACGCGGCGCAACTGAATGGAATCGAAGCGTTCGGTGCCGGTGAGAATATCCGTTAAAACAACCAGCTGTGTGCCGATTTGGGCAAGTCCGCGGTTGAGCAAGAGTTTTTCAGCTTCCGCGACGGTGTGCTCGGGATCGAGATCGAATCGCATCACGATGGGAACCGTCGCCCAATTCAAGGTGAGACGGCGAGCCACCTCTTCGCTGGGGGTGAACGCGTAGATCGGCGCCTGCGCCGGTCGCATCTGACTGAAGTGGTCGGCCATGAAGCCGCGCCGCGTGAAGACAACAATTTTTGAGTCCGGGAGCGAGTTAGCCAGTTCAACCGCGGAACGGACGGCCTTGTGGCGAATGCTTGTCGTCTCAGCCTCGCGATGAAAGCCGGCCCCGCCGGTTTGCTCCATTCTGCGGGCGACGCGATCAAATACCTGGACGCATTCAATGGGATACTTTCCGACCGTGGTCTCACCGCTCAGCATGATCGCGTCCGCCTGCTCGAAGACGGCGTTCGCTACATCAGTGATTTCTGCGCGCGTCGGAACTGGATTTTCGATCATCGACTCGAGCATGTGGGTGGCGACGATTACCTGTCGACCCGTCTGAATGCACCTCATCACCGTCCGCCGTTGGATGATCGGGAGTTCTTCCATCGGACACTCGATGCCAAGGTCGCCGCGTGCAATCATGATCGCGTCGCACTTTTCCATAATGTCGTCGATCACGCTGACGGCATGCTGATCCTCGATTTTGGCGATGACTCGCGCCTGGCTGCCCAACTCGCCAAGCACCCGTCTGAGGGCCTCAATGTCCGAAGCTTGACGGCAAAAGCTTAAAGCAACGTAGTCAACTCCTACGGAGACTCCGAGCTCGACATCCGCCAGGTCCTTCTCGGTAAGAGGCGGCAAGTTGACCTTGACTCCCGGAAGATTAATGTGACGCCGCGATCCCAGGACGCCCTCGGTGAGCACCTGACAGCGAATGCGATGATAGTCCTTCGAAAGGACTTTCATGTGGATCACGCCATTGTCGACTAGCACCACGTCGCCTACGGAAATGTCGTTGACGAGCCCTTCATAGTTGACGTCAACCGAATGCACATCCTCGCTCCGTTCGCCGCGCACGGTGAACTCAAAAATATCGCCGGGTCGAAGGTTGAGCTTGGTTGGCAAGTCGCCCGTCCGAATCGCCGGTCCCTGTGTATCGAGGAGGATGCCAGTCATGACGCCCAGCTCAGTGGAAATCTTACGAATGTCCTTAACCACTGTCCGGACCCATTCGTGGGGGGCGTGGCTCATGTTAAGGCGGAATATGTTTGCTCCCGCCAAGATCAAGGCGCGAAGCCTTTCGGGGGAATCGGTGGCGGGCCCGAGTGTGCAGATGATTTTTGTTTTGCGCATGGCTGTGGTGGACGAGTGCGTCCGGTTTTGTGCAGGGAATCTTGCGTGAAGTATGGAAGGGAGCAGGTTCTATTCCGCTCGTTGTCGCCGGGTGATCCAGAGCGAGAGGAAGAAGATGAGAAGCAGCAGACAACCCAGAGCCGCTCCAAAGGGCTGATTGCGGCCCGAGGTAAACTGTTTGTAAATGACATCGCCGATCGTCGGAGGGTCGCCTCCGCCCATCAGATTTGTGATGGCGAACATGGCAATCGAGGGAACAAAGACCAGAAGCGCGCCAGCTACGATACCGGGTTGGGTGAGGGGAATAATCACCTGTGAGAAGGCGCGCAGAGGGCCGGCTCCGAGATCATAAGCCGCTTCGATCACCGCGCTGTCCAACCGTTCGACGCTCGTGTAGATCGGCAGAATCATGAAGGGCAGGAAATTGTAAACCAACCCCAGCACTGCGGCGAAGGGAGTGTAGAGAATTCCGATCGGCTCAGGAATAATCCGTGCCGAGACCAGGAGGGCATTGAGGACCCCTTCTTTGCTTAGAATCGTGATCCACGCGTAGGTGCGGATCAGGAAGCTGGTCCAAAAGGGGATCATCACAAGAGTGAGAAGGACGTTGCGAAGTGGTTCCGACGAACGCCCGATAAAGTATGCCGCCGGAAAGCCAATCACCATGCAAATCCCGGTGGTCACCAGGGCATATCCTACCGAGATGACCAACACCTTTAGCCACGTCCAATCGAGAGCCCGCACATAGTTCTTCAAAGTGAAAGTGAAATGGACGGTTCCTAGACCCTTCTGTTCGCCGAGGCTCAGGAGGACGAGCATGATTGTTGGAACGATGACGAAGAGGATCAGCCAGGCGAGCAGCGGCGCGAGCACAAGCCAGGCCACCAGACCCGGACGCCTCTTGAAGATGGCGGCGGCTTGGCTTGATGCTGCTCCGTCCGCTGTCATATCATTGCGCCTTCAACGAGGTCACCAGTTCGTCGATCTTGGTGGCTTGTTCGCCGACATCCTTGAACGTTTGCATGTTGGCGAGCTGATCAGCGGTTGGGAAGCTGGCGGGATTGTTGCGCTGCGCCGGCGTGAGCAGCTCGCGCGCCGCGACGTTTGGGTTCAAATATGGAAACGCTTCGGAAATTTTGGCGCTCACATTCGGTCGGAGCACGTAGTTGATGAACAATTCGGCGTTCTGCACATGCTTTGCAGATTTCGGAATCGCCAGGCTGTCGACGAAGAGATGTGCGCCGTCCGCCGGGACGATCCATTTAAATTTCTGATCCTCGTTCAGCAATATGGCGCCCTCGCCCGCCCAGACGATTCCCAGGGCGACATCTCCATTGAGAAGGGCTGTCTTCGGGCTATCCGAATCGAAGACCCTGACGAGCGGGAGCCATTTCTCCAGGACCGGCTTTACCTTGGCCAAATTCTCGTCCGAGACTTCGTTGACCGGAATTCCCAGACTTTCGAGTCCCCAGCTGACGATTTCTCGGGCGTCATCGAGAACGACGATGTTCTTGGCAAACTTCTCCTGGAAGACATCGTTGTAACCCTTGATGTCGTCCTGAACCAACTCGGAATTCACAACGATGCCCACGGTTCCGGCCATGTACGGAACCGAATATTTGTTGCCAGGATCGAATGACATGTTCGTAAACTCGGGGGCGAGATTCTTCATGTTCGGAATTCTCGCGTGATCAATGGGGGTGAGCAGACCCTCCTTGATCAACCCTTCGATCACATACTCGCTCGGCTGGATAATGTCATAATTGCCACCTCCGGCGAAGAGCTTGGCGAGCATCTCCTCGTTGGAGGAATAGGTCTCCACCGATACCTTGAGGCCGCTCTCTTCGCTGAACGCCTCGACGATCTGCTGCGGGATATACTCCGACCAGCAGAAAATGTGGAGAGTCTTCTCGGCGTCGCCGGTCGACTCGCCGGCTGGCGAGGTCGCAGGCGATGCGAGGTTGGCTGCAGCCGGGCTGGGTGTAGCCGGTGGGCTGGCGGAAGGCGGCGCAGGCGTTTTCTCGCAACCAAAGAACGCGAGCACCGCGAAAAATGGCAACACCACATGACGAGCGACTTCTTTCATGAACTTTTTCGATGAGCGAGCAGCTCACTCAACAAAACAAGCACGACCGTTGCGATGACAAAAATCGTGCTGAGGGCGTTCAGCTGGGGATTAAGGCCGACTTTCGCCATCCCATAAACCTTGAGGGGGAGTGTCTGCGACTGCGGGCCGGTGGTGAACACCGAGACGATGTACTCGTCCAGCGAGAGGGTAAAGGACATGAGCGCGCCGGCGACGATCGCGGGCGTGAGATAGGGAACGATGATGAGCCGAAAGGCCTGAACCGGCGTCGCTCCCAGGTCGAGGGCAGCCTCTTCAAGGAAGGGATCTAAACCCTGGAGCCGCGCCTGGATCCCGACCAGCACAAACGGAAAACAAAAAGTGGTGTGTGCAATAATGAGCGTCGTATAGCCAAGCGGCAGCTTAAGAAGATGGACAAATTCCGCCAGTAAGCTCGCTCCCATGAGCACTTCAGGGATCAGCATCGGGATGAAAATCAAAAACCCGATCGTGCGCTGGAATGGAAAGCGATACCGGTAGAGCATCCAGGCGCCCATCGTGCCGAGCAGGGTGGCAAGAATGGTGGTCACCGCTGCCACGATCAAGCTGTTCTGAAAGGCGGTCAGCAGGGCATGGTTCTCGAGAAGAGCTGCATACCACTTCAAGGAGAATCCCTCCCAGCGAATGTTTAGACGCGAGCTGTTGAACGAAAAAACAATCAGAAGCAGGATCGGTATGTAAAGAAACGCAAAGACCAGGGCGGTCCAGAGTCCGAAGACCCAGCGCTCAACCTGCATGGGGCCGTACTTTCTCGGGACGCTCGACCGCTTGGGAGAAGTCGTGGTGGCCGCCACTGCCATGCGCTCGACGTTATCGGGTTCGCTCGGCTGCGTCTAGAGCTCCCGGTGGGCTGCGAACAACCTGGAGCCGTTCAACCGCTAGTTTCTCCTTTCGATCGGAAGCCTGAGAGCTATCGTCGCGGCATGCTGATTGTTCACGTTCACGTCAAAGTTAAGCCCGATCAGGTGGAGGCATTCCTGGCCGCGACGATGGCCAATGCTCAGGCGA
>DATDKN010000116.1:0-3110 GCA_036519995.1 Terrimicrobium sp.
ATGATATCAATCGTACTACTTGTCGGGGTCGCGCCGGTCTAGCCCTCAGGTTTCTTGGAACTTTTTGATGGTCGATTGCCTTCTAACAGCATGTTGCGCCTTGTGGCCGGAACGGTGCTCTTTTTGCTAATCGGCTTAACCGAGGCTTTGGCCGTTGAGGAAATAAAAAAAGACACTATAGGTCCATGGGAAATCGAAGCGACCTTCAAAGACAACAAATTTGATCATTGTGCGATAAGCCGCAAGGTCGATGAGATTGTAGCGAGCTTCCTACGCACGAGTGATGGACTAAGCCTCACCCTTCAGTCGCCAAATTGGAAACTGGAGCGGGGAAAGAATTATCCCGTCCGTATGAAGGCAGGCGCTGCGAGCTGGAATACCGACGTGGCTGCAGAAACTAACTCTGTTTCGGTGCCCATTTCGGACAAAAAATTTAAAGAAGGACTTCGTGCAGCCAGTGTGGTTGTCGTCGAGGGTGCCGGCGCAACGATCCGAATTCCTCTGGATCAGAGTCGCGCGGCGCTCGACAGACTCGAACAGTGTCTGATAAAAAATAGCCGCGCAGTGGAAACCAACCCGTTTGTTGCGCCAACTCGGCAACCCTGACATTCCCGCCCCATCGCACTCCCGCTGAAAATGCGAGCTCGGATTATTCATGGCATGCGGGTTCTATTGCTAGCCAGTCCCTTGCTCGCCTACGCCGCAGAAAGGTAACCCTCAATGAACGGCTCGCGGGTGCGGAGAACCTTATCAACCATTTGTTAACCATTACGGTCTCACGATTACAGGTCATTCGATCATCGAACGGGAGCCAAATATGGGCACTATCGTATTCGAATGTCCTAAGACAGGACACCCGGTCTCAACTGGGATTGAAACCGAGCCCATCAGCTTTTGCCGTCTCTCTGAAACATGGCTCGAAGTATACTGTCCCCTCTGCGGGCACTTCCATGGAGCGAAGGTATGGCTCGATCAAGAAACTTCGGCTTCAATGTGCTTCAGCAAAAATGCTGCGACCCGGACAGACTCAGATCGAGAGCTATGCGCGTCGTAGCGCTGGATTACTTTTCCTGACAGATCGCGCGAGGGCCAACTCGCTAAATATCCAAGGGACGAACCTTCGGCAGGACCGCTGAGACGTTCTTCGTTGAGAGGAGCACCCAGATCGCTGACCGAACTGTGTGCCCTAGGAGCTGCTGACAGCATCAAGTTGACGATGGAGCGATATGTCCGCTTGGGTCAAAAATGACATCGCGGCGCCCTTTGACAAGGTTCGCTTCGTGCCAATAGCAGACATGCCGGACCCAAAAGAGAAAAGGGTGAAAGGCGACCCGGGCGAACGTGGCGAAAAAGGAGATGCCGGACCTCGGGATGAGTTTTTCATAGGCCCCGGATAGCGTGGTGGATTGGCCCTGAAATATAAATGCGCTCAAGCCAATTTGGCCAAGATGCGAGCCGGAGATTCGTGATGAGGCTCTACAAATCCTCCGTGGCCTGGTCGAGCGCGTTTCGATTAGCTCGGCGGAAAATGGGCTGGAGGTGGAGATTGTAGGCGAGATCGCGAAAACGGCGAACTCGGCATTGAAAACAACGCAAAACAGGCCACCCTTGATGAGACGATGACCCGTTCGGTAAGGGTGGTTGCGGGGACTGGATTTGTTCAAGACGTACTAAGTGGGCGCTGCGAAAATCCGTCTAAGGTCGGTTGCGGGGACTCGCAGCCATTTATACCGAACACGATTTCATTATGAGCGAGAAGTCCGAAAATAGGTCCCAGTCCTGGGGCTGCAGCCACCGCCGAGAATCCACCTAGCGACCCATCACGATCTGACAACGTGCGATTCTTTACATCTGCTCCTCAGAGAAAACCGACAACCCAGTGCGCCGCAGCGACGACAGCACTTGCTATTTGGATAAATCCCTTTTGAAGAAACCACGCAGCTATTCGTAGTGGTGCAAGACGACGAGATTGTCGTCACCAGCGAGACGGGCTTTTGCGCCGCCTGCTGCAAGCGCCCCAATCATCCTCGGCTTAAAATAAGGCGCCGGACAGAGACCGATGACAATGAAGTCCTTGCTCGAGCCGAGAAGGCGCGGGAGTTGGGCTGGATTGTGTAAGAGGCGTCGGCTTCTGCCGGCGCCTTTTGGAATTCAGGGAGCTTTATCATTAGCCTTAGGGGGAGGACTACAACCCCGGGTCCATTTGGTCCGGTCGCGCGGTCCCCGCTGAAGCGTCTTCACCGCCGCGCCCCTCGAGCGCGGCAATGGCATTTCTGAGCGTCGCCCGAATGCGCTCGATGGCGGTGGCGTCGACGGCCCTGGGATCGAGGTAGAAGTCGAGGCCGGTCATGTGTTCGCTGAAGATCTCGATCTTCCGCCCCGCTTCGTCCAGCACGCCCTCCACGACATAGGGAACCACCATGCGGCCAATGCCCTTCACCGAGATCTCCGGCAACGCGCGCGCCGCCACGATGTCGCGCACGAGAACGTAGGTGTCGTAGCTGATGACGATATGTCCGGGCTCGGCGATCGATTGGAGACGCGCCGCGAGATTAACCTCGGCGCCGATCGCGGTGTAGTCCATGCGATGCATGCTGCCGAAATTGCCGACGTTGCAGAAGCCGGTGTTGACACCCATGCGCACGCGGAACGGCTGTTCCGTGCCCGCTCTACGCCATTTGACATTGAGCTCGGCTAGCCGACGCTGCATCTCAGTTGCCATATTGAGGCAGGCTCTCGCGTCCTCCACAGTGCCCTTGGTCTCGGGGTCGCCGAAGAAGATCACCAAGGCATCACCGATGAATTTATCGACGGTGCCGCCATGATTATGGGCGATCGCCGACATCTCCGTGAAATACTCATTGAGGAGGAGCGTGATCTCCTCTGGCTGCAAGTGCTCTGTGGTGGAGGTGAAATCCTTGATATCGGAAAAGAAAATAGTGAGCTCCTTGCGCTCGGTGTGGATGGTGACGTCCCTCTGACCGCTGAAAATGCTCTTGTAGATCTGCGGCGCGAGATAGTGCGAGATCTTCGAGGAAATCCTGGCGAGAAAGTCATTGGAGGCCTCGAGCTCCCGGTTCATGTCCGCCAGGCGTCGATTGAGCTCGGCC
>DATDKN010000117.1:0-14050 GCA_036519995.1 Terrimicrobium sp.
GCATTCGTCATCGACTTGTTAAACTCGAAATAGACCTTGCCGTTCGTTGGCATCAAGCTCGTTAACAGAAAAGTGTTGCTCGAGGGCGGGTTGGCACCGTTGACGTTCGTTCCGTGCGGATAGTCGCCATTGTCCGCCTTAAAGTTCTCGAGCGCGACAGTCAGTGCCGCAATTTCCGTCTCGGCTCGGGATGAGGCGCCTTTCTTTTGAATATAGCCTGCAGTGTTGAGGATCAAACTGGCGAGAATGGCGATGATGGCGATAACGATGATCAGCTCCAGAATGGTGAAACCGCCCATCGCCACAGACGCGCGATTCATGAACTACGTTTGCTGTTGCATGCCGCTAATAATGCTGATGAGCGGCAGGAACAACGCGATGACGATGGTGCCAACGACGACGGCGAGGAACACGATCATGATCGGTTCAAGCAATGAAGTGAGCCCCGCGACGGCATTATCGACCTCGTCGTCGTAGACTTCGGCTATCTTCAACAGCATCTCGGGAAGCTGTCCGGTCTCTTCGCCGACATCAATCATGCTTATCACCATGGGCGGGAACACGCCGCTGACCTCAAGCGGATGGACAATCGACTCGCCCTCTTTGACGCTGTCGTGCACCTTCGTGATCGCGTTGGCGACAACCGAGTTTCCGGCGGTTTCCCGGGTAATGATGAGGGCCTGGAGAATGGGAACGCCGCTGGTAACGAGCGTCCCCAGCGTGCGGCTGAACCGCGAAATTGAGCTCTTGCGTGTCAGATTGCCGAAAAGCGGCATCCTTAGCTTGAAGCTATCTAGAATAAAAGCCCCCTTCGTCGTCTTCGCAACCAGCTTAAGGAGAAGCGTGATACCGATGATCGCCCCAATGATCACAAAAATGTTGCTCTTTACGAATGTGCTGGCGCCGATGACAAACTGGGTGAGCGCCGGCAGCGGCTTACCTCCAAGCATGTCTGCAAAGATCGCCTCAAACTTCGGCACAATGAATACGAGCAAAAAACCCATGATCAAGATGGCGATCAAGAGCACGATGATCGGGTAGAACATGGCGGAAACCACTTTGTTCTTTATCTTTTGGGCCTTCTCTTGGAACTCTGCCAACCGCAAGAGAACCAGCTCCAGCACGCCCCCAAGTTCGCCGGCCTTGACCATATTGACGTAGAGCTTGCTAAAGATCCGGGGATGACCAGCCAGACTCTCGGAGAAGGTTCCACCTCCCTGCACCGTTTCCGCAAGGTTAACAATGACCTTACGCAGCACCAGATCGGGCTCCTGTTTCGCAAGAACCGTCAGACCCCGCAGGAGGGGCAGACCAGCGTCGATCAGAGTGGCCAACTGACGCGTGAAAATCATCAGGGTCTTCCCCTTGACCGTCTTACGTTCGAAAAATGGAATCGATACGTTGGCTGGCTTCTTGGCAGCAGGAGGCTGCCGTGTTGCCGCTTTCAACGCCTTGGCAGCTTTACCCCCTTTGCCCTCCTCCGCAATCGCCTTCGGGAAATAACCCGCTTGGCGCAATTGCCCAACCGCGTCATTCTGTGACTCCGCCTCGATCACTCCCGAGGCTTCCTGGCCGCGAGCATCAAGGGCAACGTATGTATACCGTGGCATGAACAATTATAGGGAAACGAAAACAGAAAAAAACGTAGAACCGCTCCCTTTTTCTGTCGAGCAAAGATTCTTTTCAATCCACGAGAAAAGGATTGTTCCGGCGCTCCCAGCCAATTGTCGTTGGTGGCCCATGCCCGGGAAGCACAGTAATTGCGTCGTCGAGGGGAAACAGCTTCTGGCGAATGCCGGCGAGAAGTAGATCCCCATCGCCTCCGGGTAGGTCCCAACGGCCTATCCCTTCGCGGAAGAGCACATCGCCGCCAATGACGACGTTCTCATCGAGAAGGTGAAAGCATAAACTGCCAGGACAGTGCCCAGGAATATAGTAGATGCGCATGGCCGCTCCGAGAAGTTTGGTAGGTCCCCCTTCGTCGAGAAAGAAGTCGGCGGTGAACGGTTCAATCTCGAACTCGAATCCCCATTGGCGGAAAAATTCAGGATCGTTGACCATAGGGGCGGTCTCCGGATGGAAAGCGGTCTGGCAGCCGTGACGCTTGATTACCGCCGCGCCATCGACGACATGATCGAAATGTCCGTGGGTAAGCAGGAGCAAGTCGATCTGCTCGTTGGCGAAAGCAGAACCGGCGCCCTGTGGCGCATCGAAAAGAATTCCGCCTTCCGGAGCCTGGTAGTAGAAGCAATTAGTGTCGAAGACACCCCCGGTGAAGCTTTTGAACCGATTCATGAGAAAATGGTCAGAGAAATGATGTCCAGGTTTGATTTTCGGAAGTCTCTCTGCAAGTTTTTGACGTTTAGCATTTGATGAAGCGCGCTCTGTCACGATTTTGTTGTGCGGGATGCATCGCCTTGGCAGGGCTCATTCCGCTATCTCTGTTTGCCCGCAGTTCTGTCGAGCCTGGTCAGGTAGCCATCTCCGTTGCGCGTTGGCTCGAGCAGGGCCACTACACTCGGGAGAAACTCGACGAGAAGATGTCGGCTAGGTTTTTGCAGACCTATTTGACGACCTTGGATTACAACAAGCTCTATTTCACGCAGAAGGATGTCGACGAATTCGAGAACAAGTATGCCTCCACTCTCGGCGACAGCGTTTTGCGCGGCGATCTGGGTCCGGCGCGCGAGATCTTTGCCCGCTTCAGGCAACGGGTGGAAGAGCGTGTCGCCAAGAACAAGAAGTTGACCCAGAAGAAGTACACGTTCGACAGCAATCGCACGGTTGAGATCAACCGGCAGAACGCGCCTTGGCCAAAGAGCCAGGAAGAGGCTGATCGAATCTGGCAGGACCGCATCGAAGCCGAACTCCTTAAGGAAGAGCTCGCGGAACTCAAGCTGCGTCCGCCGCAAGAGACCGTGACACGCCGCTACGAGCAGGTGCTGCGCAATGTGCGGGAAATGGAGGAAGACGACGTCGTGAAGACTTTCCTCAGCGCCTTGGCACAGACGTACGACCCTCATTCCGAATACCTCAGCCCGTCGGATCTCGAGAACTTCCAAATCTCCATGAAGCTCTCGCTGGTGGGCGTGGGAGCCGTCCTTTCTTCGGAGGACGGCTATGCCAAAGTGAAGGAAGTTGTCCCTGGCGGGCCGGCCGATCGTGATGGACGTCTGACGGTAAACGATCGGATCGCTGCGGTCGCCCAAGGAGAGGCGGAGTTCGAGGACGTTGTCGACATGAAGCTCGACAAAGTGGTCGAAAAGATTCGTGGCAAGAAGGGGACTTTGGTTCGCCTCCTGGTGATACCTGGCGAGGCCACCGATCCCTCCAAGCGCAAGATCATCGAAATCCGCCGCGACGAGGTGAAGCTGAAAGATCAGGAGGCGAAGGCCGAGGTGCTCGACCTCGACGGTCAGAGCGGAAATCCGGTTCGTATCGGTTGGATCACACTGCCCTCGTTCTATGCAAACATGGAGAACCGCGGAGCTCCGAAGAGCACGACCGAGGATGTGGCTGCTCTGATCTCCCGCCTCAAGCGCGAGGGAATCCAGGGCCTCGTCATCGATCTGCGTCGTGACGGCGGAGGCTCGCTCGAGGAGGCGATTAACCTGACTGGACTTTTCATCCCACGAGGACCAGTGGTGCAGGCCAAGGATTCCAACGGCAAGATCACTGTCTCTCAAGACACCAATCCCGAGCTGGTTTACAATGGTCCCCTGATTGTGTTGGTGAACCGCCTGAGCGCGTCCGCGAGTGAGATCTTCGCCGCGGCCCTTCAGGATTACGGCCGAGCCGTTATCGTTGGTGATGAGCGCAGCTTCGGAAAAGGAACCGTCCAGACAGTTCTCGACCTTGGGCGCTTGATGTCGCCGTTCAGCCTCGGAACCGCCGATGCCGGAGCGCTCAAATTGACGATTCAAAAATTTTATCGGGTACGAGGAGGCTCGACTCAGCTCAAAGGCGTGGAATCTGACATAGTCCTGCCATCGTTGACCGATAATTCTGAAATTGGCGAAGGTTCGCTGAAGAACAGGCTGGCATACGATGAAGTCGCTCCGGTCAAGATCGTTGATTCGATGGCGGCAACTCCGCTCTTCCTTGACGAGCTCAGGGCGCGCTCCGCACAACGGATCGTTGGCGATCCCGAGTTTCGTTACACCATCGAAGACATGAGTCGTGTTCGCGAGAAGATCAAAGAAAACGTGATGTCTTTGAACGAGAAAGCGCGCCGCAAGGAAATCGCCGACGATAAGAAGCGAAAAGAACTCCGGGAAAAAGAGAGGCAATCACGCGGTCCTGCGCTCAACGTCCAAGCTTTCGAGCTGACCCTTGATGATCTCAGTGCGCCAAAATTGCGGCCGGTCGCCTTCGATCGTAAGCAAGAAAAAAATCTGCTTGAGTTGCCCGAGGAAGACGACGACGGCAAGAAGGAAGATTCTGAGCCTGATGCCATCCGCAATGAAGCCCTTCGCATCATGCGCGACCTGATCGATCTGGGGAATCGCACCAAAACTGCCAGCATCCCAAAAGAGCCGCTTTGAGACGATAGGTTCCCGTTTGGTACTAATTCGGTTTGACAGCACACAGCCGATCTGTGAGCGTCTTGAAGCGCCCGTGCCGCGTCCCAACTCATGAAATGTTATGTCTGAGCCCAAGAAGGAAACTGTGCGCATCGTTCTCCCCCCGCGCCGAGATGGTCAACCGCTTTCGTCAGGTTCGCGGGAGACCGCGATGATAAATTTGCCCCCCAAGCCGGTTCAGAAACCCCCGGGATCCATTTCAACACAGCCGCCATCGCAGGTTCCACCCTCGATCCCCAAGCCGCCGGCACTTTCTCCGGTTGGTGGTCAAACGCTAACGCCGCCTGTTCCGCCGAAGCCTCCGTCGATTCCGGGGGTCGTGCCACCTGTTCCCAGTCCGTCCTTGGCCGCGGGCGCCGGCGCTCCTGGCGCCGTGAGTTCACCGCCCCCTCCGCCGCCGGGAATGCCAGGGAGCGGGTCAATCCCGAAGCCGCCTGCGGTCGCGAACGTTCCGCCTCCTCCGGCGACGGCCAGACCGGCTTCACTCGCCAGTGCGGGTCCACCCGCCCCGAAGCCTCCCGGTCTCAATATTCCATCCGCAACGATACCGCCGACGGGACTGGGAAAGGCGCCGTCGGTCGCAGCTGCGCCTCCTCCTCTTACTGCCGAGCCTAAAAAGGAGACGGCGAAGGTTCCGCCGAGTGCTGCGGGTTCGAGGCCATTACCCCAGGCATCAGTCCACTTACAGAAAAAGCCTGGGGCCTCCGTCGCTGCAGTTCCGGCCTCGAAGTCGGCTTCGACGAGTTCTGCGATCACTGTGGCGCCTCAAAGTCAAGCTGAGCCTTCTGTGGGCATCGGTGTTGGCCTTTTGGCTTTACTGGCTTCGGCGGCAGCGGTTGCGATCCAGCTCTGGATGATTCTGGAATAAACTTCCTCTTGGGGTTTAGTGCCGACGGCAGGCGGGTCTTGGGCTCGCTTTTCAGCAAGCCTCTGCTATCTTCCCATCCTTATGGCTAGTGAAAACGTCGTGGAATTGAACGATTCGAATTTCGACACTGTTGTCTCGGGTGCATCTGAACCGTTGCTGGTCGATTTTTGGGCTCCTTGGTGCGCGCCCTGCCGCATGCTCTCTCCGGTTGTCGAGGAGATTGCCGGAGAAAACACCGGCAAGTTCAAGGTCACCAAAGTCAATGTCGAAGAATCGCCTGCCGTTTCTGAGAAGTTTGGGATTCGCAGCATTCCTACGCTGCTTTTCTTCAAGGGCGGGGTAAAGCGCGACCAGACGGTGGGTGTTCTCGGAAAAGCGGAGATCGTCCGCCGGCTGGAAGCTTTGGCATAGGCGGAGATCTTGCGCCGTGCTCGGGAGGAGGTCTCCCCACGTGATGTGTTAGAGTCCTGCGTTGATGAATTCGGCGAATTTGGAGGAACGGTGGTGCCAAGGGTCCCGACAACTCGTTCATTCAGCGAGAGAATTTCTTATTACTCGCGTAAGCCACCTGCTTTAGACTGGTTCGATGGCTGCGGTCCCCTTCGTCCACCTGCATTGTCACACGGAGTATTCGCTCCTGGACGGCGCAATCCGCACAAAGGACCTCGTTGCCAAGGCAGCCGCCTGTGGGATGCCCGCAGTGGCAATAACCGATCACGGCAATCTTTACGGCGCGATTGAGTTCTACCTGGCGGCGGAGCGTGCCGGGATCCGTCCAATCATCGGGTGCGAAGCCTACGTGGCGCCAAATTCTCTGCGCGAGCGCAACGCCTCGACCGGCAAGGAGGCTGCCTTTCATTTAACCTTGCTGGCGACCGATGCGGATGGCTACCGCAATCTTGTCAAACTTGTCACCGCCGCGCATCTGGAGGGCTTTTACTACAAGCCGCGCATCGATAAGGATCTGCTGGCGATCCACTCGGGCGGTCTGATTGCGTTGAGTGGTTGCCTCAAGGGCGAGATCAACAGCAAGCTCCTTTCAGGCGATTTTGCCGGAGCGAAACGCGTCGCGGGCGAATATCGCGAGATGCTGGGAAGAGAGAATTTCTTCATCGAATTGCACGATCACGGTCTCGAAGCAGAGCGGCGCTGCAATCCCGGGCTTGTGCAAATCGCAGGCGAGTTGGGTCTTGATCTGGTGGCGGCAAATGACGTCCATTTCCTCGAGCGTGAGCATCACGAAGCCCATGACGTGATGCTCTGCATCGGGACCGGCGCGATGGTCTTCGACGAGAAACGGATGCGATATGCTCCGGAGCTCTATTTCAAGTCCGGTGAGGAGATGGCCGCATTGTTCTCCGAATTTCCGAACGCCCTGAGCAATACCGTGCGGATCGCCGAGCGTTGTGAATTGAAGCTCGAGTTCGATCAGCCGAAGTATCCTGCCTTTGAAGTGCCCGCGGGAGTCTCCCGGGAGAGATATTTCCGCGAGCTTTGCTGGCGCGGCCTCGCCGAACGCTATGGCGCGAGGGCCGAATCTGACGCCGAGCTTCGTCAGCGCCTCGAGTATGAAATTTCCATCATCGAGAAGACGGGCTTTGTTAGTTATTTTCTTATTGTCTGGGACTTTATCAGCTATGCTCGGCAGCGAGGAATCCCCGTGGGGCCGGGACGAGGTTCTGCCGCGGGCTCGTTGATTGCGTTTGTCCTCGGCATCACCGACATCGATCCGCTCCGTTATGGATTAATTTTCGAGCGTTTTCTTAATCCTGAGCGTATTAGCCCGCCGGATATCGATGTGGATTTCTGCATGGAGCGACGCGGCGAAGTGATCGACTATGTCCGCCGCAAATATGGCGAGCGGTGTGTATCGCAGATTGTCACGTTTGGAACCCTCGGTGCCAAGAGTGTCGTGCGCGACGTCGGCCGAGTGCTCGGATGGAGCTACACGGACGCCGATCGTCTGGCAAAGATGATTCCGAATGAGTTGAACATGACTCTCGCGAGCGCCGCGGAGAAGAATCCCGACCTCCGGACGGCACTGGAGAACGAGCCAGCGACCCGCCAACTGTGGGACTATGCCCTCGTCCTCGAAGGGCTGAGCCGTAACACGGGAATTCACGCGGCCGGGGTGGTCATTGGTGATCGGCCTTTGGATGAGTACATCCCGCTGTGCCGCGGGAAGGACAACGAAGTCATTACTCAGTACGAGATGAACGCTCTCACTGAGCTCGGCATGCTCAAGATGGACTTCCTCGGACTAAAGACACTCACCGTGCTTGAAGAGACGGTCCAACGAATCCGAGAAGCGAATCCAGGATTCGACCTCGCAGCAATTCCTATCGACGACCAGGCTGCTTTCGATATCTACAACCGCGGCGAGACGCTTGGAATCTTCCAGATGGAGGGCGGCGGCATCACCAGTTGCTGCAGACGCTTCGATGTGCGGTGCATTGAGGACATCATTGCCATCGGAGCTCTATATCGACCGGGGCCGATGAAGTTCATCGACGACTACATCGCCCGCAAGAAGGGCCTGAAGAGTATCGAATATGCCCACCCGCTTCTGGAGCAGGTCTGCGCTGAAACCTACGGAATCATGGTTTATCAGGAACAGGTGCAACGCGCCGCCCACGTGCTTGCCGGGTATTCGCTGGGTGAGGCCGATTTGTTGCGGCGGGCCATGGGCAAGAAAGATAGGGATAAGATGGCCAAGGAACGCAGCCGCTTTGTGAAAGGCTGCGCGCGTGTCAATGGTATAGCGGAAGCGACCGCCAACGCTATTTTCGATTTCATCGCGCGCTTTGCCGAATATGGGTTCAACAAGTCGCACAGCGCGGCCTACGGATGGGTTTCGTATCAAACTGCCTACCTCAAGGCGCACTATCCGGTTGAATTCATGGCAGCGCTGCTCACCCATGATGCTTCAACGACCGATCGCCTGGCCGAGATCATCGCAGAGTGCTCCCGCATGCGACTCAAAATCCTGGCGCCGGATGTCAATTCCAGCAGCTTGCACTTCACCCCGGAGCCGCTCGGTCAAGGTATGGCCATTCGATTTGGACTGGCCTCAATTAAGAATGTTGGCTCCGGCGCCATGCGTTCGGTGATCGAAGAGCGCGACAAGTCGGGATTATTCCGATCCCTCGAGGATTTTTGCGCACGGCTTGACGGGCGCACTGTGAACAGAAAAATCCTGGAGAGTCTCGTCAAATGCGGTGCCTTTGATTGCTTCGGGAAGTCTCGCGCCGCGCTGTTTGCGGATTTGGAGAGGGCGATGTTGCACGCCGCGGGTCTGCAGCGAGATCGAGCGAGTGGGCAGGGAGCATTGTTTGAAGAACTCCACGGCATCCATCGGCCGGCGACTCCGGTGGCCACTGTTGAACCTTGGCCGCAAAACGAGATGCTCGCCTACGAGCGGGAGTTGCTGGGGTTCTATCTCACCGGCCATCCGCTGGAGGCTTATTCAGGCCATTTCGACAGTCCGAAGATCACACCCATCTCCGCCGCGCAGCGGATCGAGGAATCTTCTACGGTCAGGCTCGCTGGCATCGTCTGTTCGGTTGAAAAGAAGTTCACCAAAAAGGATGGCAGGCCGTTTGCCGTGATCGTGCTGGAGGACTTTACCGGCCAGATGGAGTTAACCGCGTGGGATGAAGTTTTTGCGGACAAGGGCTCTCTGCTCAACCCTGGCGCGGTAATTTCGGTTGCCGCTCGACTTACACGCCGCGACGACAGCATTCGGGCCATCATCAATTCCTTGGCGGCGTTAAAGCCTAAAGCCTCCCTAAAGCCTGTTCGTCTACGACTTGCCCGAGGAAAACTCACGGAAGGGGTTCTCCCCGATATTCTCGACGCTGTCCGGCGATTCCCCGGCAAGAGGCCGCTGATCATCGAGATTGTCAATGACGCCGGGCTCACGTTCGAAATTCGCGCGGCTGAGAGTCTGGCGGTGGGAGATGAAAGCGGTCTGAGAAACGCCGTCATCCGTTTTGCGGCTGCCGCCTAGAGCATCTGCCAATGTTGAGACCAGGGCGGGGGTTCGTTTCCGCTATTGATTGTCCCGTGTAATCCAGATAGCAACTTTTCCTCAATGAAGACGATTCTTGTCACTGGGGGAGCAGGTTACATCGGCAGCATCTGTGTCGAACAATTGCTTAACGAAGGCTACGAAGTAGCTGTGTTCGACAATCTGACGGAAGGCCATCGCAAAGCCGTGAATCCCAAGGCAGAATTCTTTCAGGGCGATCTGGCGGACCGCACCGTAATCAGCCGGGCGATGAGTGAAGTTAAGCCGGACGCAGTCATGCACTTCGCCGCCAACGCTCTCGTCGGTGAGTCAATGCAAAATCCTTCGAAGTACTTTCGCAATAACGTGGCCAACGGCGTGAACCTGCTCGACGCTGCTGTCGAGAGCGGTGTGAAGAAGTTCGTCTTTTCCTCGACATGCGCGACATTTGGAATTCCTGATCGTGTCCCCATCGACGAGTCGATGCCGCAGGTCCCGATCAACCCTTATGGAGAATCAAAGCTGCTCTTTGAGAAGGTTCTCCGCTGGTACGATGAGATTCATAGCCTGAAGTACATCGCTCTGCGCTATTTCAATGCCGCCGGCGCGACGGAAAAGTATGGTGAAGATCATCGCATCGAAACGCACCTGATTCCCAATATCCTGAAAGTGGCGCTTGGGCAGCGCGAAGCCGTCGATATTTACGGCACCGATTATCCCACCCCAGACGGCTCTTGCATTCGGGACTACATTCACATTCTGGACCTGTCTCAGGCTCATATCCTGGCCTTAAAGGCCGAGAAGAGCGCGCGCTTTAACTTGGGGACCGGCGGCGGAACGTCTGTCAAAGAAGTGATCCAAACCTGTCGGGAGGTCACCGGCAAGGACATCAAGGCGGCAGAAAAACCACGACGGCCTGGTGACCCTCCCAGGCTGATTGCCTCCTCTGACGGCATCAGGGAAGCACTTGGATGGAAGCCCAAGTATCAGGATATCCGGACCATTGTGGAAAGCGCTTGGGCATGGCACGTTAAGAATCCGAACGGCTACGGCGACTAGCCCGGTCGGTGCGGCTAGGAGGTTGGCTCCCGGCACTTTCCGGAGCTAGGCTGCTGCTTAGGGGAGGTCGATCGTCGTCCGGGCCCAATTTGCACGTCACCTGCCGGTGTGGTAAGCGAAAGCATGCTTCGCTGCATTCTCTTTTGCCTGCTGACCATAGTCGCGCACGCGCAGGTCTTTGAGGGCAAGACGCTCGTCAAGGCTTCCCTGCTGGCCGATAGCACGGCGATTGTTCCCGGAAAGCCGTTTGAAGTCGGGGTCCTGCTGGAGATGGAGCCTGGCTGGCATACCTATTGGGAGTATCCCGGTGACGCTGGGCTTCCCACCTCGATTAGCTGGACACTTCCCGAGGGCTTCGTGGCCGGACCGATCCAGTGGCCTCTGCCGCACCGTGTGCTTGAGCCGGGTGACATCGAAGTCTACGCCTACAAAGATAAGGTTCTTCTCCTGACGGCGATTGTAGCCCCTCCGAAGATCCCGGAGACTACGGTTACACTTCAGGCCAAGGTCGACTGGCTGGTGTGTGCCGAAATATGCATTCCGGGATCAGCGAACTTGGAACTATCTCTTCCCGTTGCCGATCAGTCCGCAAGAGCAAACGCGGAGCTCTTCGACGAATTCCGCTCGATTCTTCCCGCAGCCACAGCACCGCCGTACCCGCTGAAGTGGACGAAAAGTGGCACTTCGTTGGATGTGACGGTAAGCGACTTAGCCGGTGCCCATTCGGTCGATCTTTACCCTCTGCCTCCAAAGGGCGAACAGGTGACTCATCCAAAGAACGGACCCATCAAAGACGGGAAATCGACGATTACACTTTCAGACTCAGGCGAGTTTCGCGGGGTCTTGGTGGTGGAAAAAGAGGAGGGTCGCAAAGGCTGGTTGGTCTCCTCGACTGAGCAAACATCGGTCGGCCCCGGCATGCCCGCGCAGGTCTCGGCGGCGGACCCGAACGCGACAAGTCTCTGGCAAGCGTTGCTTTTCGGATTCGTGGGCGGACTGATCCTGAACCTGATGCCGTGCGTGCTTCCGGTGATTTCGCTAAAGATTTTTGGTTTTATTCGCCAGGCCGGCGATCACCCAGAGAGGATCTTTCGCCATGGGTTGGCGTTTGTCGGAGGAATCTTCGCGTGGTTTTTGGGGCTCGGGATAGTCATTGTGGCACTAAAGCTCGCTGGCAGCGAAGTGACGTGGGCATTTCAGTTTCAGAATCCGTGGTTTAACTTCGTCATCAGCTGCATCGTGCTGGTCTTTGCGCTCAATCTTTTTGGCGTCTTCGAAATTGTTTTACCCGGCCGCGCGAGCACCGCACTGGCGGACGCTTCTTCGCAGGAAGGCTACGCCGGTTCCTTCTTTCAAGGGATTTTTGCGACACTGCTCGCAACGCCTTGCACGGCTCCGTTCCTTGGAACCGCCCTTGGTTTTGCCTTTAGTCAGTCCTCGATATTGATCCTGGCGATGTTTGGGTCGGTGGCTTTCGGGATGAGTGCCCCTTATTTTTTCCTCTCTGCCCGCCCGGGTTGGTTGAAGCTGCTACCCAAGCCAGGGTCGTGGATGGAACGAGTGAAACAATTCATGGGATTCCCGCTTTTGGCGACTCTCCTCTGGCTCCTCTACATTCTTGGCAACCAAAGGGGACTCGCCGCCGTCCTGGGGACATGCGCGTTCCTCCTTTGTCTTGCCTTGGCCTGCTGGATTTATGGCGCCTTTTGCGGACCGCTCTCGTCCCGACGAGCGCGGCTCGTCTCGCTGGCGGTCATCGCCCTGGTCGTGCTTTTCGGTGCTCGAACCTTTCTCCCGGGTCTTTTCGCGGGTTCGTCGACCCCCGAGACCGCCAAGCGCTCGGATGAAGGCATCGATTGGAAGCCCTTCTCCACCAGCGCGCTCGACGATTTACTGAAAGCCGGCGAAGCTGTCTTCGTCGACTTCACAGCAGACTGGTGCATCTCGTGCAAATTCAACGAGCGCACCGCTATCAATGTTCCTGCGGTGCGCGAAGCGTTCGCCAAGGATGGTGTCGTCCCCATGAAGGCTGATTGGACCAATGCCAATCCCGAGATCACCGCCGCTCTGAAAAAGTTTGGCCGCGTGGGAGTGCCATTTTACGTGCTTTATCCCCGCGGAAAGGCTGATCAGCCGATCATTCTCCCGGAACTGTTGACCGAAAGGATTGTCCTCGATGCGCTTTCCAAGGCGCGGGATACAGAAATTGTTCGTAACTTGCGCGAGCGTCCGAAGTGAATAACTTTTCGGACCATGAAAATCCTACCTGCACTTTTTGCCGTTGCTGTTGCTGCTTCAGCTTACGCCGCTCCGCCAGTGGGCAAACCAGCCCCCAACTTTACGCTGCCCGATCTTTCAGGCAAGCAGCACGAGCTTTCTGACTACAAAGGCAAGTATGTCGTGCTCGAATGGGTAAATTTTGGGTGTCCATTCGTCAAGAAGCACTATGGCTCGCAGAACATGCAAACATTGCAAAAGGAATTTGTCGATAAAGGTGTCGTCTGGCTCTCGATCTGTTCGTCCGCTCCCGGAAAGCAGGGCAACGAGACCCCCGATGCTGCCAAGAAGGGCATCTCTAAATTTGGTTGGGCAGCCAGTGCTTACCTGGTGGATGCGGATGGCAAGGTGGGCAAGCTTTACAATGCGAAGACAACGCCCGACATGTTTGTCATCGATCCCGAGGGCACTTTGATTTATGCGGGAGCGATCGATGACAAGCCGACGCCTAATCCTTCTACTGTTAGCGGGGCAAGCAACTACGTGAAGGCGGCACTGACCGAAGCGGCGGCTGGGAAGGATGTGTCGGTGCCGACGACGAAGCCCTACGGTTGTGCCGTCAAATACTAACGCGGATGAGCAGTTGATCGCGCCGAGGATCGCGACTCGGCGCGACGATTAGCGGGCTCAGTCCCGCAGAGTGTTGCGGGCTGACGGTTTTCGAGGCTTCCCTTTCACGGTCAATCCAGCTAAAGGGCCATGAAATCCCCAATGTTATGGCTAAAGACCGCATCCGGCTCGATGAGCTTGACCAGTCGAAATCTCTAGATCAAGACCAGTACAAGAAGCTCCTCAAGAAGTACCAACTGGAGCTTCTCAATGCTCAGCTTGTTCTCAGAGAGAGCAAGAAGTCGCTAATCGTTGTCCTTGAGGGTCCTGATGCCGCCGGCAAGGGTGGTGCAATCAAGCGTGTAACCGAGCGGCTCGACCCGCGGCTCGTGCGCGTCTATTCTATCGTCAAGCCGACGCCGGAAGAATACCAGCACCACTATATGTGGCGGTTCTGGAAGAAGCTGCCCCCTCACGGCGAAATAACAATCTTTGATCGCTCGTGGTATGGACGTGTCCTGGTCGAGCGCGTCGAGAAATTTTGCACCGAGGCAGAATGGAAGCGCGCCTACCGCGAGATCAATGAATTTGAGCGCCAGTTAACCGACGACGGGGTGATCCTCATCAAGTTCTACCTTCACATCACCAAGGATGAGCAGCTCGACCGATTCAAACGTCGAGAGGCCGATCCCTACAAGCATTGGA
>DATDKN010000118.1:0-5340 GCA_036519995.1 Terrimicrobium sp.
CGGTTCTTGTCGGCAGGCGCCTGGAAGGAGCTTTGCCGCCGCAATCAATTGCACGTCGTGCGTTGCGAAACAACGCCCTTCAAACAGCCCGACCTGAACTGGTATTTCGACACCGCGGGAACGTCCGCAGAAAACAGGAAAAGAGTCCTCGAGCTGATTCACGCGGCGCCGGAGCCCGCGCGAAGAGTGTTTCGCATCGGTGAAGAGGACGGCAAGATCATCTGGTGGTGGACACGACTGAGTCTGCTGGCTCAAAAATGAGAGCGGCAAATCGTCGAGCTTAAGACAAGCCGAGGAGACGGCTGAGATCGCGGCCGAAAGGTGCGGCCCTGCGCACCGATTCAATGCCCGCCAGTCTTGCGCGGAGGCTCCCCCGGGGTTTAAATTTGTCGATTCACGTTTGCGCTCCGGTCATGAACTCCGACAATCATTCCGTCATACGCATTAAGGGCGCGCGACAACACAATCTGGACAACCTGGACGTGGAAATTCCACGCAACCGCCTCGTGGTTATTACCGGGCTAAGCGGGTCTGGCAAGTCGTCGCTGGCGTTTGACACGCTCTACGCCGAGGGGCAGCGAAAGTACGTGGAAAGCCTTTCCGCCTATGCGCGCCAGTTTCTCGACCAGATGCAGAAACCTGAGGTCGACTACATCGAAGGCCTTTCACCGGCTATTGCCATCGAACAGCGAACTTCAGCCGCGAACCCTCGCTCGACCATCGCAACCACCACAGAAATTTACGATTATTTGCGCCTCCTCTTTGCGGCGGTGGGGCGACCGCATGACCCGGTCACCGGCGAACCGGTAGTCCGCCAGACGCCTCAACAGATCGCTGACGCCATATTGTCTTCGCCCGAAGGAACGAAGACAATGCTGTTGGCGCCACTCGTCACTAATCAGCCCGGCGAATTTCGCGATGTCATCGAGAAAGCGCGACGAGAGGGGTTCGTCCGCTTGCGAATCGATGGTGAAATTACCGAGCTGGGCACCGCAAGTCCGCCCAAGCTCTCCAAAGCGGAGGCGCATACCATCGAAGCAGTCGTCGATCGGCTGTCTATTCGTGAGGAAGTTCGTCAACGGCTAGCGGATTCGATCGAAACTTCACTTCGATGGGGAGGGGGCATGCTCACGGTGATCCGCATGGAACCTGCGGTTGAGAAATGGTCCGAGCAGAAGTTCTCCACCGACTACTGCAATCCATCGACAGGCTTTACCATGCCGAAGCTGACGCCGAAACATTTCTCCTTTAACAGTCACCTCGGTGCCTGTCCGGCCTGTCATGGAATTGGAACCGAGCTGTTCTTTGACGCCGACCTGATGGTGGACAAATCTAAAACTCTCGAGCAAGGGGCGATCAAGCCGTGGCGCGTGGGCCACAAGCGAATGAAGCAGTATTACGGTGCCATCCTCAATGCGCTCATCGCCGACTCTCCGGTGCCGACAGATGTGCCGTTTAAGGATCTGCCTTCGCACTTTAAGTCTCTGCTGTTCTTTGGAAGCGGCGATCGCGCTATCACGATCCAAGTGACGGCGGACCGAAGAGTTTCCAAGATCTTCGAGGGACTCGTTGCCCAAATGCAGAGACTTTTCGAGACCAGTGAAAGTGAGTTCACCAAAAAGCGGCTACGGGCATTTCAAGCGCGCCGCGTATGCGGCTTGTGTCGAGGCGCCAGATTGCGTCCCGAGATTCTGGCCGTGACCATCTCGGATGAGGATGGTCGGCAGTATAATATTAACCAATTTTGCACCTTTCCGATTTCGGAAGCGGGCAAACTGCTCGCACGAATCGCGCTCAGCGGCGCCGACGAGGAGATTGTGAGGGATGTGTTACGAGAGATTCGGCAAAGAGTAAAATTCTTGAACGAAGTTGGTCTCGGCTACCTCCAACTAAATCGCGAGAGCGGCACCCTCAGCGGTGGCGAAGCCCAGCGAATCCGCCTGGCGACTCAGATCGGTTCGGGTCTTGCCGGTGTTCTCTATGTGCTGGACGAGCCGAGCATCGGTCTTCACCAACGCGACAATGACCGTCTTATTGCGACGCTGCGCGCTTTGCGCGACCTTGGAAATTCGGTCATCGTAGTCGAGCACGACGAGGACACGATCCGAGCGGCCGATCACATTCTCGATCTCGGTCCCGGGGCAGGTCCGCGGGGAGGCCGAATCGTCGCACAGGGAACGCTCGAAGAGATTTTGCGGAGCGAGGATTCACTGACCGCGCAGTATTTAAAGAAGACGCTGAAGATTTCCGTTCCGCGCCATCGTGTTCCCCCGCGTAAAGCGCGCGGGCTTCCCGAAGAAATCGGAGATGGCTGGTTGACTGTCTTTGGAGCGAGGGAGAACAACCTCAAGAATATTACCGTGGCAATCCCGGCGGGCTGCTTAACCTGCGTCACCGGTGTCTCCGGAAGCGGAAAGTCCACCTTGGTAAACGACATCCTGCGAGCCGCGCTCGCTCAAAGTCTCAACGGTGCAAAAGATCGTCCCGGCGCCTTTGACCAGATCGTCGGGATCGAGCAGTTCGACAAGGTCGTCGTTATCGATCAGACGCCGGTGGGTCGCACGCCCAGGTCAAATCCGGCGACTTACTCTGGGGCACTCGGCCCGATCCGCGACCTTTTCAGCGAGCTTCCCGCAGCACGTGTGCGCGGCTACGATGCGAGCCGTTTTTCTTTCAACGCAAAGGGAGGCCGTTGCGAGCACTGCCAGGGCGATGGATTCATAAAGATCGAGATGCATTTCCTTGCCGACGTTTACGTCGAGTGTGAGGTTTGCCGGGGCCGTCGCTACAATCGTGAGACTCTCGAGATTACCTACAAGGGAAAGAATATCGCCGATGTCTTGGAAATGACTGTTGACGAATCCGCCCGATTCTTTCGGAGCATTCCTGCCCTCGCCGCCAAACTCGAGACGCTCCAGGATGTGGGACTGGGCTATCTGCGGCTGGGCCAGTCGGCCACGACTCTGTCGGGTGGGGAAGCCCAGAGGCTAAAACTTGCCTCAGAGCTAGCTCGACGGGCCACTGGTCGCACCGTCTACCTGCTGGACGAACCGACGACTGGTTTGCACTTTGCAGACATTCACAAATTGCTGGAGGTGCTCATCAAGTTGCGCGACGCGCATAACACCCTTGTCGTCATCGAGCACAATCTTGAAGTTATCAAGTGCGCAGACTGGATAATCGACCTGGGTCCTGAAGGGGGAGAAGAAGGAGGCCGGGTAGTTTGCGACGGACCGCCAGAGCACATCGCCCAGGAGGCTGCGAGCTATACTGGCCGTTATCTTTCACGTGCTCTGCGCGTATGAAAGTGACCATACCTTTCCTCTGGCTTGCCGGCGCTTCAGCCTTCGGGGTTGATGCGCGCATCGATGAAGCGCGGCGTGCGCTTGAAGACGGTCTGCCCCAAGTAGCTATTTACAACCTCAGCCAAACTGCCGGAAAAGAATTCACCCGCAGAGATCAGGCGACCGCGGAACTGCTGCTGGCAAGAGCTCTGTTTGCCGCTGGCCGGTTTGAGGAGAGTGCTGCCCTTCTCAAGAAATCAGGAAAGGCCGATTCAGACGCGCGATTTTGGCTCGCCGAAGCGAATGCCGCGCTCAACAAGCCGACGGAAGCATTGCCACTGTATGAGAGCCTCATTCAGGACGAACGCTACTCAACGCAAGCTGCCGTGGGCGCAGCCAGAATGCTTTCGGCTTTAGATCGAAGGCCCGAAGCCGCCGAGGTCCTCTCGGCGCTTTTGAAAGAAAATTCCGCTGCGTCAGGAGATGCCGCGCTGGAGTTGGCGCAAATTCGCCTTGATGCGAAAGATCATGCCGGCGCCCTGAGCACCCTCTCTGCCGCCGAAGGACTATCTCCCGAGCAGCAGCAACAGGCCATCTTTCTTACCGCACGCGCCCTACTCGCCGCGGGCCAAGCCGTCGACGCCGAGCAGAAACTGAAAGAAATCAAAGACCCGCCGGCACGCCTGGCAGCGCGTCTCGCGGTAACCCAGGCGGAATGTCGGCTGCAGCAGGCTGATGCAGCCGAGGCCGAAAGAATCATGGAGGGATTCATCGCGGAAAATTCCGGTCTTCCGGGACTTCCCGATGCTTTTGAGGCTCTTGACCGCATCTACGCGCAGGGAGGAGCTGCTTCCAGTGCAGAGCTGCGCAGATGGGCAGCCGACTCGCGAAACGCACAACGCGCCGCCCTCGCGCTCTTCTATCTCGCTCGCAACGAAGCGCGCGCGAGCAAGAGCGAGAAAAGTCGTCAGCTCTTCAGTGAATTTCTGGCACAATACCCGAGCCACTTTCTTGCCAATGAAGCGCGTGCGGAGCTTTCCGCTTCTCAGATTACCGTGAATCAGCCGCAGGCAGCACTCGAAACCGCAAAGCAAGGAGCAGGCTTTCGCAACAGTTTCGTCCGCGCTCAGGCAGAGGCCGCGCTCGGCGAATTTAAGCAGGCTGCAAATTCTTTTCTGCAGGCCGCCGGTGCGCCCGAACTGGAAATGGCAGCGCTTGAGAATGCGGCCGTCTGCGCCCTGCTGTCTGGTGCGTCGGAGAGTGAAAATCCAGCAATGCGGCGATTGATCGCGCGGCCGGATTTTCAGCCCGTTGTTGACAGGCTTCGTTTTTTGGAGGCGATGCGGCAGGCCTCCAGTCGCTCGTCGACTTCGGCAGATCTTCTCGAAAAGATCGCGGAGAGCAATTCGTCATACGCGCAACGCGCCAGGCTGGCGCTTGCGGAATTGGCCGATAGTCAGTTCAACTCCGAGGAGGCCCGCGCCACGTTGCGACGCATCTCGAGCGACGACCCCGCCACCAAAGAGCGGACCGATTACCTCGCCATCTTTGTCGCGGATGATGGCGATCGTGACAGTGAGGCACAGATCATCAAGCTCGCCGAGAACTTCATAAACACCTACCCAAGCTCCCGCTTCGAACCGCAGGTCCGAATGAAATGGGGTGAAATTCTCTATCGACGCGGCGACTACCTTAATGCGCGCGCACAATTCACCGCCCTCGCCGAAAGATTTCCGGATTCTCCACTCGCCGAGAAGGCGATTTTCCTTTCTGGGCAGGCGATGGCCCGCTCACTCAATCCCTCCGAAATGGAGGAAGCCATTGAAGTGTTTGAGCAGGTGGTCAAGTCAGGCGGCCCGTTGTCTCTCAAAGCACGGCTGGCGCAGGCCAGTCTCTTGAATGCTCTCAAGCGACCAAAGGAAGCTCTTGGTGTCCTTGATAAGATTTTGGACTCCAATCCGGATCCGAATCTTCGCTATGCAGTGATCGTGGAGAAAGGCGATACCCTTTTCGCTCAAGGCACTCAAGACCCTGAAAATTACAAGAGCGCCATTGC
>DATDKN010000119.1:0-6575 GCA_036519995.1 Terrimicrobium sp.
GGAACGTTCCCGACGCCTCATAACCAGGTTCTAACCCGGCGTGGTCTTGTCGCTTTCCTTCGAGCGAGACTTGCTTGAGCGAGAGGTGGCGCGCTGCGCCGGCTTGTCGCGTGTGATCGGCTCCGGCTTAAACATCGCATCAGCGGCAAGACTCTTCACCGGCGGAAGGATGTTCTTGAAGGCGGTGCCATAGATATCCAGTGCTGTGAGGAACATACCGCAAACAAGAGGTCCAATGATAAAGCCGATTGGTCCGAAGAGAAAGAGTCCTCCTAAGGTACTAGTAAGAATAAGAAGGTCCGGAATCTCGGCGTCCTTGCCGACAAAGTATGGACGCAGGACGTTGTCGACGGTTCCGACCACGCCCGCACACCAGATGGCCAGTAGAGTTGCTGCCAAGGGCTGCCCCAATGCGTAAAGATAGATGACCGTCGGCACCCAGACCAGGGTGGCGCCAATTCCCGGCACGACCGAGAGGATGGTCATGACAGCGCCCCAAAATGCTGCTCCGTCGATACCTGCGAAATAGAAGCCCACACCCGCAAGTGATCCTTGAATTATGCTAATGAGAATCGTGCCTTTGATCGTGGCGCGCGTCACGGAAACAAATCTCTCGAGCATGCGCACCTCATCCTCATGATTTAGAGGAATATAATAGAAGATGCGCTGGAGGATTGCTCTACCGTCTCGCAGGAAAAAGAACATGGCATAGAGCATGACACAAAATTGAAGCAGGAAGCCCGCTGTTCCCGCTGTGAACGCTGATGCCCAGCCAACCAGATAGCCGCCCGCTGCTTTGGCGGCCTCTCCGAGATTGTTGAGAATTTCTCGCTGACTCGGGACGAAATCGGCGACGAGCGGGAAGTGATTTATCAGCCATTGCCGAAAGTCGATGGTCGTGGCCGCGCCGAAGTTTTCTTGAATCCACGGTATCGCTCGCTCGCTCACCGTCAGCGCCTGGCCAACGACTAGTCCCAACAACGCACTCACCGGACCGATGAGGATTGCCAAAAGAATTAAGATTGTGGCCGCTGAAGCAAGCGACCTTCGGCCGCCAAGCAAACGCACTAACCATCTGTAGAGTGGCTGACACAACCCCGCCAACATCGCGCCAACCAGAAGGGCCTGAAGAAATGGCCAGGTGACCGCGAGGAACAATCCAAAGATCAGCAGCACCAAGATCAGGACGAATGCCGTGCGAAATCTTGCCTCGTCAACTTTAACTGGGTCCATAAGGGTTGCGATCTCCGCAAGCAGCAGCAATTCGCATTAGACCACCGCACGCAATCACTGTACGCGCTATTTCCAAGCACGACGAGCCAATCTGCCTGAAGAACTGCCTCCCGCGACGATAACCGCTCAACGTTGTGCTGGTAGGCGCGAGAGTGATAACCACCGCGGACGAGAGCACCTCAGGGCTCTTCCCGGAAGTCCCACCTTGAAAACCGTTCGCCGCGACAAGCATTCCGCTCGATTTATCGCGGCGCAGGGCGTTTGTGGATCTTATAACCCGCAAGAAAGCGTAACGCGCCTAGATTTACTTTGATTCTCCGGGCGGCAAACAGAAAAAGACCTTGCCAGCACCGGCAGAAATGGCTATCTGCCCATTAAAAGAAGCGGTTCCTTCAGCGAATCAAGATCGGGATGGAAACTGCCGCCCTCCGTCCCAAAACACCCCCACCTGCGGCACATTCACCACAGAGATTAGTCCATGAAAATTGTCACCTCGTTGTCCATCAAGCGGCTGGTTGCTTTGCTTGGAGTAGTAGCCATAAGCGGTTTGGTTCAAACAGCCCCGGCGCAGGAAAAGCCCACCATCCCCATCATCGTCAAAGATACGACCTCGTTTTTCTGGCAGATTGTGCTTTCGGGCGCCCGTAAAGCAGGCAAAGAGCTGAACGTGAACGTGCCAGAGCTCGGCGCGCAGTCTGAGTCCGACATCAATGGCCAGATCTCGATCCTCGAGAATGCCGTCTCGGGCAAACCCGCGGCCATTGTCATCGCGCCAACGCAGTTTGCGGCGCTCGGCAAGCCAATTGATGAGGCCGCCAAGAAGGTTATCATCATTGGCATCGACTCCCCGGCGGATTCCAAGGCTTTCACCTCGTTCCTGACTACCGATAACGTCCAGGCTGGACGTGTCGCCGCGGACGGCCTTGCGGCTGCTATCGAGAAGAAATATGGAAAACCCGAGGGTGAAATTGCTTTGATCACCTCGATTCCCGGCGTCGGTTCGTTGGACGCGCGCGCTAAAGGTTTCAAAGAGCAAATTCAAGCCAAATACCCGGGTCTGAAACTTATCGCTGACAAGTTTGCGGACGGGATGGCAACGACAGGCCTAAACATGATGACGGATCTGATCACCGCTAACCCGAACATGCGCGGTGTTTTTACCTCCAATCTTATCATGACGCAGGGGGCGGGTCAGGCGATCGCCGAGAATAAGGTCGCCGACAAAATCATGTGTATCGGCTTTGACTCAGACGACAAGACCGTCAAGCTGCTGGCGGACGGCAACGTTCAAGCGCTCGTCGTGCAAGATCCCTTCCGTATGGGATACGAAGGCATCAAGACGGCATTCGCGGCATCGAAGGGTGAGAAGGTGCCAAAGGATGTGGACACCGGGGTGAACCTGATTACCAAGGAAAACATGAACTCCGAGCGTTCGAAGGAGCTCCTGACGCCGGATGTCAGCAAATAGCAGGGCGCGCGAGTGAACCCGCTCTCAGCTTTGTGAGAATCTAGGCCAGCGATGAATCAGACGCAGCAGAGTGGCACGGCAATCAAGAAGGGAGAGCCTCTGCTCGTTCTCAAGAAGCTGGACAAGCGTTTTGGGGCCACCCATGCGCTCAAAGCGGTTGATTTGGAGTTTGAGGCCGGGGAGGTCCACGCGATCGTTGGCGAGAATGGCGCGGGCAAGTCCACGCTCATCAAAATGCTGACGGGGGTGCATGAACGCTCAAGCGGCGAAGTGTATTGGGAAGGAAAGCCGGTGGCCCTGGCGACGCCGCACGAGGCCATCGCCCACGGCATCAATGCCGTGCACCAGGAAGTCGTGCTTTGTCCTCACCTCACGGTGGCCTCAAACCTTTTTCTGGGCGACGAGAAAGTGCGCTTGGGGATTCTCCAAGAGCGCGAAATGGTTCGAGAAGGTCAAAAGATCCTCGATGATATCGGCTTTAAGTTGCCGGCGGCGGCGCTGCTCTCCTCGCTGACCATCGGCCAGCAGCAGCTGGTGGCGACCGCGCGTGCGTCCACCCGCGGCACGCGTTTCCTGATTTTCGACGAACCGACCGCCTACCTGACGCGCCAGGAGGCCGCGCAGCTCTTTGCCCTGATTGGGCGGCTGAAGGCGAAGGGAGTCACCATCGTGTATATCTCCCACCGGCTGGAAGAAGTCTTTCAGCTGGCCGACCGCGTCTCCATTCTGCGCGACGGAGCGCTCGTCTCGACCGAGCGCGTTGCGGAGACCAACGAGGAAAAGCTCATCACCGGGATGATCGCCCGGACAATCGAGCAGATTCATTACAAGGAAACGATTCCCTTTGGCAATGAGATCCTCCGCAGCGAAAAGCTGAGTGGGAAAGGCTTCGAAGACATTAGTGTGCGGGTGAGGGCAGGGGAGGTGATCGGACTCTACGGGCTGATTGGTGCTGGACGAAGCGAGTTTGTCCAGAGCATTTTTGGCCGATTTCCCAAGACCGGAGGACAAATCTTCTGGAAAGGCAAGCCCGTGGAGATCAAGCGGGAAAAAGATGCCATCGGGCTCGGCATCGCGCTGGTGCCGGAAAGTCGCCGCGATCAAGGTCTCTGCCTGAACCTCGGGGTCGGACTGAACATTAATCTGCCCATCTACAAGCGTCTGACCAGGGGATTTGTGATCAATCCTGTGGCCGAGAAGACCGCCGCCGATAAGCAGATTCGCGAGGTGCAGATCAAGACGGCGTCGCGGGAGGCTCCGGCGACAAGTCTCTCCGGCGGCAACCAGCAGAAGATCGTCATCGGCAAATGGCTCAACCACGGAGCTGATCTTTACATCTTTGACGAGCCGACGGTCGGAGTCGATGTCGGCACCAAGGCCGAGATCTATAAGCTCTTTGCCAAGCTGCTGAAGAACGGTGCGGGAATCATCTTGATCTCCTCATACCTGCCGGAGGTCTACGATCTTTCCGACACCCTGCACGTCTTTCGCCGCGGGCGACTGGTGGCGAGTTACGATAGCGCCCATACCAGCGAGAAAGCTTTGCATGAAACAATTCTCACGCAGGCCCTCGGCGTCTAGCACCTGCGTGGCAGCAAAATTGAAACCAGCCTCTCTGGAGAGATTACTATGAGCGTCCAAACACTAAGCCCTGAGGCGTCCGAAGAGGCCCGCCTAGCCGCCACAAGAAAACAGGTCCGGATGGGCAGGCTCCTCAGCCTGACACTGCTGGCCCTCCTGGCCGTCATGTGGCTGGTGCTGGCCTTCAGCACGAGCAGCTTTTGGACTTACAACAATATTTCGAACCTTCTTCGGCAGGGTTCGATGATCGCGATTCTGGCCATGGGGGAGACCTTCGTCATCATCACGGCTGGCATTGATCTCTCGGTGGGCGCGGTGGTCGGCTTCACCAGCGTCATCGTGGCCTGGCTGCTGACGCACGGCTTTCCGATTTGGGCTTCCATTCTCATTACGCTGCTCTTGGGCTTTGGCATCGGCACCTTTCACGGTTTCGGGATCACCAAACTTGGCTTGCCCCCCTTCATCATGACCTTGGCCACCTTGACCGCGCTGCGCGGCATCGGTTTGCTGATGACCAACGGGGCCACCATTTCCATCACCAACGACACGTTTACCGGCTTCTCGCGCGGAGACTTTCTCGGCATACCCAATCTCTTCTGGATGGTGGTGGTGGTGGCCGTGCCGGCCTACATTTTTCTGCATCGAAGCCGCTATGGGCGTTATCTGTTCGCGATCGGCTCGAATACGGAGGCGGCGCGCCTTTCCGGGGTCAATACAACGCGAATGATCTATATCGCCTATATCCTCTCGGCGGTGTGCGCCTCCTTTGTCGGGATTCTGCTCGCCTCCCGTATTGGCATTGGCAACGCCACTCAGGCGGAGGGATGGGAGTTGCAAGCCATTGCTTCCTCGGTGATCGGCGGCACCAGCCTCTTTGGCGCGGTCGGCTCGGTGCATGGTCCACTTCTGGGCTCTTTCATCCTGACGACCATCAACAACGGCGCGAACTTGCTCAACGTAAATGCATTTTGGCAGCGAATTATCACCGGCGTTCTGATCATCGTCATCGTCTATTTCGACGGCCTGCGTGCCAAGAAGCGGTAGATCGCCCACGGTAGTTTAGGCTCGAGCCGGATGTGTCGCTTGGTTCGGCACGTGCTGTCCAAAGTTTCGCAAAGCCGTGCCGTCGTCGATGTAGTGTCATGGAGCGTCGAGTGGGCGACTAAAACGCTACACTGGACAATGTAGATTGAGCGTGCTCCGTCCTCTTCGACGACCCGAATATCATCGTGCCGGCGCGCAGAGAGAGCCACCGTGAGAACAGGTCGCGGCAACGTGCGCGACGTCCCCAGCGCGCGCTAGAATTCGTGCCCTTTTGGGACTCTCGAGGACCGCTCCCAGAATGGGAGCGGCCTCTGAGCCGCGAATGCGCCAGGCCCCACTGCCTTTGGGGCTGCGGCGCAACGACGATTCCTACTCCAATCTAGAAATTGAACTGATCGATGTCTTCCTTGGTAAAGACATGCGGCGGCCCGAGGAGAATTTGGCTGCCGTTAATGATTTTCAGCTTGCCTAGTTTGCCCGCCTCAAACTCCGTGTCTCCAGGCTTCAACGTTCCGTCGATCTGCGCTCGCATCGCATAGGACGCCGCATAGCCCAAGTCGAGCGGGTTCCACAGAACAACTGATTTTACCGTTCCCGATTTCACGAAGGGCTTCATTTGATTCGGCGTCGAAAGGCCGACGACAGCGACCTTGCCGGCTTTGCCAGCACGGGTAACCGCATCCGCGGCACCGGGAAAGGCTACACTCGACAGGCCGATAATCCCTTTGACATTAGGATACGCCTTCAGGATTTCACCAGTCTTGTTAAAAGCAAGTTGTTGATCCTCTTCCGAAGGCAATATGGTGACCAGGTTCAATTTAAGTCCGTTGGCGGGATCTGCGAGATACTTCTTGATCTCTGCTATCCACGCATTTTGCCCGGGAGCTGTTAGAGAACTGGTAACAATGGCGAAGTCTCCTTCCTTGCCAATCTCTGCGACAAGGGAGTCGATAAGCGCCTTGGCAACGCCGTCGGGAGTGGCCTGCTGGACAAACCAGCATCGTGCGTCAGGCTCAGAATCGGCATCATAGCCGATAACGGGAATTCCCGCTTTCAATGCCTTTCGGAGCACAGGGGAAATCGCTACCGGATCGTTCGCCGCGAACATAAGACCGTCGACACCGCGCGAAATGGCATTGTCGAGAAATTCGATCTGCTTGCCAATGTCCGCCTCGGTCGGCGCGTCGGACGTCACCTCGAATTCCACCCCCGATTTCGTGAGGTCATCTGCTCCGGCTGCTATTCCCTT
>DATDKN010000120.1:0-9969 GCA_036519995.1 Terrimicrobium sp.
TCTCGGACGTTTGGTTCTTCGCGCGCAACTGCAGGACTTGAACTCCGCCGGAAACGATGTCGCCAGCTACGTCGAGAGCTTCTCGCTCGCTGACCTACGCGAGATCGAGAATCCCGTAGAGTTGCGCATGATCAAGCGCGGGATGTCGCGCGCGGGGCATCGCAGACTTGTCCGATGGTTCGCCAGCCGTCGTCAGACTTCTTTTTCTCTACTTCCAAAGGGGAGCAGGGTAAGCGCCTTCGGAATGCAGCTCCTTGAGAGCCTGCATGACTTCCGGCTTGTCTTCGCGGTAAGTAACGCCGAACCAATCGGCATTTGTGGGTAGCACATCAAGCGTCGCCTGGCCTTCGGTGATCATCGCGCCAATCGCCTCCGGAATATAGCACTCGGCTTTCGGATCAGTAGAATTGGCGCTCAGGAACGCAACGAGCTGCTCTTCGATCAAAGGGAAAACTGCCGGCGTCAGGCCCCAGAAGTTCATAGAGACCGGCTCGTCTCCGCGAAACTTTTGAACAGTACCATCAGGATTTTTCTGGATGATCTCACTGCCGACCTTCTCAATTCCGGTACACTCGCTGATCGACATTAGCCTGCTATGGGAGTTAACCCGGCAGACACCGCGTGCCACCGAGCCATGTTCGGAGAGCGTGTGATCAAGTCTGTAGCCGGCCATCGCGAAGTTCGCCTTCTCTGGTTTGGCGGCACGCAGGAAACGGCCAATGACTTCATAGGTTTCGCGTCCATAAAAATCGTCAGCATTGATGGCGGCGAAAGGCTCGGCAAGAGCTTCCCGCGCGCACCAGACCGCATGAGCCGTTCCCCATGGCTTCTTTCGATCCGACGGGACCGAAAACCCTCGCGGCAGAAGATCGAGTTGCTGAAAGACGTAATCCACCGGCACATTGCCCTTGTAGCGCGAGCCGACTCGTTCCCGAAATTCTTCCTCGATGTCTCGCCGAATAATAAAGACGACACGATCAAAGCCAGCTCGCAAAGCGTCGAAGACCGAGTAGTCGAGAAGAGTCTCACCTGAAGGACCCATCGGATCGACTTGTTTTAATCCGCCATAGCGACTGCCCATTCCGGCGGCAAGGACGAGGAGAGTTTGCCTAGGCATGCGCCAGTGTTGTGGATAAGCCCTGATCAATCAAGCTCTGAGCGAACCCAAAGCGCGGCCCTTAGAGGTTTAGCTTAAGACCTGTTGCTCCGTGTCAACCGGCACCATTCAGTAGCGCGCGTGCGTGTTCGACAGCGGACTTTGACTTGCCTCCCAGCATTCTGGCGATTTCTTGCTCTCGCGACCTGCCGCTCGCCTCCAGCAGCAGCGTTCGTGTCCGCCCGTCCATGACTTGCTTGGTAACCACAAACTGCCGTGATGCCGCGGCGGCCACCTGCGGAAGATGCGTGATGCAAAGGACCTGGCGTGATCGCCCAAGTGTCCGCATTTTCGTGGCAACTTTTACGGCGATTTCTCCTCCTACATTCGCGTCAATTTCGTCGAAGACGAGAACCGGAACATCATCCTGGTCGGCGAGTGCGCTCTTGAGAGCGAGCATGACACGCGAAATTTCACCCGACGAGCCGATGGAGCGCAGCGGCCGAGGCGGCTCTCCAGGATTGGCGGAAAAGAGAAACTCAACCAGCTCATTTCCGTGGGCGGACGGCGGGTCGAGTTTTTCCAGCGAAATGGAAAAGTCGCATCTGGCAAACCCCAGTTCCCGGAGACCAGCGCGTACCATCTCGGCGAGCTTCGCAGAGGCCCGAGTACGAAGTTCACTCAGCTCCCTTCCCTGGACATGCATCGTCTCCTTAACTGCGGAAATCTCCTCATCAAGCGACTCGCGGCGGGCGGATCTGCCGACCAGCTCGTTAAGTCTGCGACTGGCCTGCTCGCCAAAGCTGAGCACATCCGCAATGGAATTCCCATACTTGCGCTTGAGAGATTGGATGGTATCGAGGCGGTCTTCAATTTCGTGAAGATCGATCGGGTTCTCCTCAAGAGCAGACGAATAGCTTTGCACCGCGCGCGCGAAGTCATCGACGGCTCCGAAGGAGACTTGAGAAGCTTGTTCGATTTCCGTCGCTCCAGGATCAAGGCGGAGAAGCTCGCGCACGCTTCGCGAAAGGCCCTCCAGTTTGGCCATCAGCGAATCTTCCGCATCCGCAATTTGGGCTGCCAATTCCGTGCAAAGCTCCGTGATGCGCCGGGCACTCGTAGCGACTTTCTGCCTGGCAAGAAGGTTTTCTTCTTCACCGACTTGCAAACGGGCAGCTTCGATCTCGCCAACCTGATGTGTGAGGAGATCAACTTCGCGCAATGTGCTCTGTTCATCGCGAAGCATCGAGTTCTTTTCCTCTGTCAACCGCACGGCCGTGCTTCGAGCTTTTGCAAATTCTTCGCGAACTTTCTCACTTCCCGCAAAGCGGTCGAGCAAGTCGGTCTGATGCTCGCGCGAAAATAAGCTTTGGTGATCATGAGGACCATGCAGATCGACGAGGAAGTTTCCCAACGAGCGAAGCAATGCCAGTGTGCACGGTGATCCATTGACAAACTGTCTCGCGGGGGAATTAAGCGAAACGACTCGCTTGATGAGCAGGCGACCGTCTTCACAGGGCTCGGCGCCGTGTCGGTCCAGGAGGGTGGAAATCCGCTCGTCATCGGCGTTCTCAAAGACGGCCTCCACGCCACAGTTCTCCGCTCCCGTTCGAATCAAATCTTTGTCCGCTCTCTCACCGAGGACGAGCGTAAGTGCTCCAATCAGGATTGATTTGCCCGCACCGGTCTCGCCGGTGATGGCAACAAACCCCGGCGCTGTTTCCCAGGTCATTTCTTCGACCAACGCCAGGTTGCGGATGCGCAGCGAGGTGAGCGTTGCGGACATGTTCAGACTATGCCATGAAGGGGACGCAATGCGGGAAGTAGAAATTACGTTTCTTGGCACGGGCACATCGCATGGCGTTCCGGTGATCGGCTGCCAGTGTAATGTCTGCTCTTCCATCGATCCGCGTGATAAACGCCTGCGGAGCGCAATTCAGCTACGAACGCCCGAGATGGTCATCCAAGTGGATACTCCGCCCGACTTTCGGGCCCAATGTTTACGCGAGGCCGTCACTCGCATTGACGCGGTCATTTATACGCATTCGCATACGGACCATATCCTTGGTTTCGACGATTTACGCCGATTTTGCGAAATGGACGATAAGGCGATGCCTATCTATGCGACTGAGAGGACGTTGAACGACCTGCGACGCGTCTTTCAGTATGCATTTCAAGCGGAGTATCGCTTT
This sequence comes from Terrimicrobium sp., assembly GCA_036519995.1. Classification (GTDB taxonomy): domain Bacteria; phylum Verrucomicrobiota; class Verrucomicrobiia; order Chthoniobacterales; family Terrimicrobiaceae; genus DASTFP01. The sequence goes on from DATDKN010000120.1 coordinate 3,289, forward strand.
ATCGGTTACATCCGACCGGAGCCCGTCTGTATCGACGGCCCCTTTTGGCTCGGTAAGACTCAGGTAATTCCCTTCGATTTGCCGCACGGCCGCACCACGACCAGTGGTTTGGTGTTCCGCCGCGATGGACGAAACATCTTGGCATATTTTACCGACTGCAAAAGGGTGACCAAGGAGGCTGAAGAAGCCGCCCGTGGTGCCGAGATCCTCGTCCTCGATGCTCTAAGGCATGCCACTCACATGACGCATATGTCGCTGAGTGAGGCGAGGGAAACTTCGCGCCGCATAGCGCCTGTTCGCACGTACTTTACCCACATGTGTCATGATTTGGGACATGCCGAGACGGAGCTGCTTCTGCCAGACAATGTTCGACTTGCTTACGATGGCCTGGTGCTTGCGATCTAACACTCGCCGCGACGAGGTAAACGGGCGTTCACGGGTAATTTTGTTCCTTGTGGAATGCGAAGCGGATTTCTGGACGAGACTTCGAAGCAGTTTGTCCGAACGATAGCTTTCCGCAGATGACCTCAATTCCAGAGTTTTCTTACGTGCGGCTCCAGGCACTCGCGACGCAATCATGCGTGGCCGAGAACGGGACGCCTCGTCTTTCAGAATTGGAGATGCAGGCAAGGGTGTTCGCCGGGGAATTTGGCGTCTCCTGGCAGGGCGAGAATGGTGAGAAAGTCGAAGTCGTTCACTTTGGGATTTGGAATCGCGAGCCCGGTCCGGATTTTTGCCGCGCTCTGGTCCTCATCGATGGTGAGAAATTTGCCGGAGACATTGAAATCGATCAGGACGCCAGGGATTGGGAAACCCACGGCCATTCTCAGAATCCGGCTTACGAAAACGTTGTCTTGCATTTGTTCTTTCGCCGCGGGCAGCGGCGATTCTTTACAAGGACAGCACAAAACAAGGCAGTGACGCAGGTCTGTCTCCCATTCAGGGGCGAGTCAAAATGCGCAGCCAGCAGACACGATGGGGTCCTCGACGAGGCGCGGGCAACAAAGTTGGTCGAAGCGGCGGCATCTTTCCGCCTTCGCCGCAAATGCGAAGTGTTCCAGCGTGCGGCGCGTCTCCGCGGCCATGAGGAGGCTCTTTTCGAAGCGGTTGCCGCCGCTATGGGCTTTAAAAACAATAAGATTCCGTTTCTGCTGGTGGCTCAGCGATCCAGCCTGGCGCGGGCGAAAATGGAAGACGGCGAGGCGCTCCTCTTCGGACTGGCCGGATTTTTGAGCGCCGGCCATTTCGATCTGGGCGACCGGGATGCCCGCGGCTATCTTAAACGTCTTTGGGAACAGTGGTGGGCAGTTCGAGACCGAGAACGTCGCCTCATCCTTCCTGCGAGCGCCTGGACCTATTCCGCTGTTCGGCCGGCGAATCACCCACACCGTCGCATGGGCGCGCTCGCCGCCGCTGCACACTCCTTTGGCCCGATCAGAAGGGCAGTCGAGAAGGGAAAAGCTGCCGATTTCGCCGCAGCATTTGCATCGCTCGAGCATCCCTTTTGGGAGAAACATTCGAGCCTCGCCGGGGATCCTTTGGCGAAAGTGACCGCGCTCGTTGGTGACGACAGAGTGGTTGACCTTTCCATCAACGTTTTCCTACCGGCGCAGCCTTTCGAAGCTGCCTGGACCCATCTCTGTGCCAGTGCCGGTCCCACCCCAAATGGGAAGATCCTGCGATCATTGGAATGGCTCACCGGCCAGGCTCGGCCAGCGTTTTTCAGATCGGCTATGTGCCAGCAGGGGCTGCTGCAGCTTGTCGAAGATTTCCCGCATATGAGTTCTCTTGAAGTATGGCATAGCTTCACCCAGGCTTGGCAGCCGTCCGAAATTCCCTAACTTCCGAGCAAGTTCGGCGATCAATAAGAAGCAAGTTTTGCAGACTAATGAGTGACCTTTTTTCAGAGACAATGGAAAGCTTGTGTAAAGCTGCTGAAGCTTACGAGGCTTCCGATCTGCTTCTTCATGAAGACCGTCCTCCGTTGCTACGAATCTCCGGAAAACTTAGGGTGCTCGAGTTCGCTCCGCTCAACGGCGCGTTCTTCGATGCGCTCCGCCGAGCCTGCGGCGCCACCGAAGAGGCCAAGGATCATGATTCGAGTTTTACTTCCGGAGAAGGCATTCGGTTCCGGGTCAACTTGCTCCGACAGCTAGGTCGACACGCGGCCGTCCTCCGCCGAATTCGTAGCGACATTCCGGATCTGGAAACGCTTGGTCTCCCGGCCGAAATTCTCCGTGAGTGGATCGCGAGAAAATCCGGACTTGTCCTGGTCTGCGGGCCGACCGGTTCCGGCAAGAGTACCACGCTGGCATCCTGCCTGGAATGGATGAATCAAGCGCTCTGTCGCCATATTGTCACCATCGAGGATCCGATTGAATACCTTTTCGCAAATAGACAATGTCTGTTCACCCAGCGCGAGGTGGGAATCGATACCCCCAGCTTTGCGGAGGGCTTGCGCCGATCGCTCCGACAAAGTCCCGACGTAATTCTGGTGGGCGAGATTCGGGATGCGGAGACTGCCATGACTGCGGCGCAAGCCTCCGAGACGGGCCATCTTGTCCTCTCGACGCTGCATTCCTCGAGTTGCACGGACGCGATCGAACGGTTGCAATTCCTTTTTCCCGCCCCATCGCGCGACGGCGTTCGGCGAACGCTCGCCGGACAGCTGCTCGGAATTCTCTGTCAGCGCCTCTTGCCCGCGATTGGTGGTGGAATGATGGTGGCCGCAGAATATTTTTCCAATATCGGGGCGATGCGCAAATATATTGTCGATGGAAGCATGGCAGACCTGGCGGACGGGATCAACCGGTCTTCCGCCGAGAATGCCCGAAGCTTCATCAGCTCCATTTCTAAGCTTGTCGTTGATCGGCTTGTCTCCGAGGAGGTGGCCACCGCCGCGGCGGACAATCCGCAGGAACTAAGTCGCGCGCTGCGCGGGATTAGTTCGTCTGCTCAAGCGACGCGGCGCTGATTTGCCATGCACGAAGTTGACTTGGTAGAGTTGCTGACCAGTGTTGTCAATCTCGGGGCATCAGACCTGCACCTCACCGTTGATGCCCCGCCGCTGATGCGCCTGAATGGCGACCTTACTCCACTTGGGGAGAGCACCTTGGGCGTTGATGCGTGCAGGAATAGCGTGCTTGCGGTGCTAACAGAAAGCCAGCGCTCGCGACTCGAAGATGAATGGGAACTGGATTTTGCCCTGCAAGTCGACGGACTCGGACGATTTCGCGGCAACGCGCACTATTGCCGTGGGGCATTGGAAGCGACCTTCCGTCATATCCCTCATTACATACCGGAGTTGGCTGAGTTGGGACACGGCCCAGCGGTGGAGAGAATTTGCGAACTCCAGCGCGGCTTAGTTCTTGTTACCGGCGTGACCGGCTCGGGGAAAAGCACCACGTTGGCAGCAATGGTCAGGCACATTAGTCAACGGCTGGCCGGAGTGATCATCACGATCGAAGATCCGATCGAATTCGTTTTTTCCAACGCGCGCAGCATCATCAAGCAACGCGAGGTGGGGAGCGACACGCGTTCATTCGCAGAGGCTCTGCGCCACGCGTTGCGGCAGGATCCGGACGTGATCCTGGTGGGAGAGCTTCGCGATACTGAAACCATCAGTGCCACTGTGACTGCGGCGGAGACTGGCCACCTTGTTCTCGGAACACTCCATACTATTGACGCGCCGAAAGCTATCGACCGCATCGTGGATGCTTTCTCACCGGAGCAACAACCACAGATCATCGCTCAGCTAGCGAATGCATTGGAAGCGATCGTCTCTCAGCGGCTGCTTCCGGGGGAGTCGGGCGGCAGACGAGTACTGGCCACCGAGATTCTCGCGGCGAATACAGCCGTGCGGGCGACCATACGTGAGCGCCGGTGGGAACAAATCGTCGGTCTAATCGAGATTGGCGCCAAGGACGGAATGCGCACCTTCGACGAATCACTTGCGGAGCTCTACCTCAGCCGGCAAATCAGCAAAGAGCAAGCCATCGCCAACGCGCGAGACAAGACACGCTTCGAAAGTATGCTGCGAATGCAAACCGAAAAGAAGCGAGGCCTGCTTTGGTGAGTCGTTCCCTTTTCACTCTCTTTCTTTTTGTTAGTCTGACGAGCTCGAGCGAGGCATGGGACCTGCGGCGTCTGCCCACGTCGGCCGATCGAGCAAAGGCTTTCGCCGACGGCTGGAGCAGTTCGCGAGATTCGCTGGCCAGTGCTCTTGTGGCTGCCTACCAGCCAGGCGGGCCACGTCGACCGGGTAGCACCGGCGTGACCGCTTATCGAGCTTGGTTGCATCTCTGGAAGTGGTGCGACGTGCTTTCACGAAGTGAAAGAAAAGAAGGCGCACGCCTGGTGGCTGCTCATCTCAGAGTATTAGCCGAGCATGAGAAGCCGGTGTTTTATCCTCCGGGAGATGTTCCGGATCCAGGTGGGCACGCAGTCGACGTTGAGCAGGCCAGTGAGATCCTTGGAGATGCTCCTGCTTCAGCCGAGCTCCTGGGCCGGCTCCTGCCGGCCGACTTGAGCGATCCGACCGACCGAGCTGTCGCTGATAGTTTGGACCAGAAGATCCTCGTCGAATGGATCAACGACGAAGAGCTTACGCGTTTGCTCTTTGCATACCTCTCCGAAAGGGATTACCCGCCGGGGGTTCTCAAACGCTTGCAGGAGATTCGCCTGGCAAACGCTCGGAAGTTCTCCGAGTACCGTGCCCTCGCGGTCGCACTCGCCATCGTCTATGATCAAGCCTGGCCGACGTTTTGGCCCCATCGGCAAGTGGATCCTTGGCTCGTTCCCATCGCTGCAATACCGGTCGCCCAACGGTTCACCTTTTGGATCGAAAGCAACGAATCACGCGCCCTTATGCTTGACCTGCGAAAGCTTAGTCCCGATCAGATCAAATATATCGTGGACGCACCGCTCGATCTTGCAGAGTTTCGCTGGGCCAGGAAAAATGCGAAGTACCAGCGCTCTGAGTTCGCCAAGGCGTTTGACGCGGTCAGCTATTCAGTAGCGCGCGCGACTTCCGGCTCCTTTGTTTGGAGCCAGGGCAAATACACGTTGCAGAATCTTCGCCAGCAGGCGGGCATCTGTGTTGATCAGGCGTATTACGCAATGATTGCCGGCAAAGCGCACGGCTTGCCTACGCTATTCTTCACTGGACAGGGGTCACAAGGGGGCCATGCCTGGTTTGGCTATATGAAATCGGAGAATCGATGGGTGGTGGATTGCGGCCGCGACAAGAACCAGAACTACGCCATTGGGCAGGCTTTGGACCCGCAAACGTGGCGGCCAATAAGCGATCATGACCTTAAATTTCAGGCCAAGGGTCTTCGCAACGGCCTCGAGTATTTCTTCTCCCAAGATGACATTCTCATCGGCCGCATGAGCGAAACGATGGGCGACAGTGTCCATGCCTTGCGGGCATATCAAAGTGCAATTCAAGTGTGTCCTGAGAATGGCTCTGGGTGGTCAGCCAAAGCGGAATACCTTCGCCGCAGCAAGGCGTCACTTCAGGTCCTCAAAGCTCACCATCAAGCAGCGGTTCAGCAGTTTCTGACAGACCGAGACATGCGAGTAACTCACCAGCTGGCAATCGCGAGAATCGCCAGAGAGCAGGGCGCCACTCAGGAAGCAGAAAGCCTCGAGCGCCAGATTATCGCACAGAATAAGCGGCGGCGCTCCGACCTGAGCGTAAGCGTAGCCGCGCAGAAGATCATGACTCTAGTCGAGGCCAGGCGTTTTAACGACGCCTTTGCCGAGTATCGTCGTCAGTTAACCGCCATCGGGAAGCTCGGGGGCGGAAACTTTTTTTACGACATCGTCCAGCCGTACGTGGAGGCGGTCTCGGCGGCCGGCCAAACAGCCCAAGCCAAAGAGGCGCTCGCTTTGGCCCGCAAAACGCTTAAGGCAGAAGTTGGCAGCATTCTGGAAGGCGATCTTAGCGAACTTGAAAAGTCGCTCGGCAATGGCTCCGGTAGCTAGCCTAGGCTGCCTTTTCCGGCGAGCGGATCTTCTCCTTCTCGCGCTCCCGCTTCTCTTCGAGGCGGGCAATCTCCGCCGAGAGCTGCTTGCGCAGCTCTGACGCGGCCTGAGGATCTCCGGCAGCCTTGCGCAGCTCGTCCTCAAGGAAAAGTTTTCGCTCGGCAATCTTCGCGTTGATCTCGCTATCGATTTCCGCAAGTTTCGCCTTTTGTTCGTCTGTCAGCTTCTGGGTGGGGGACTCTTTTTCGAGCCGACTCATGGCAAGTTCAAACGCGGATTTCATAGATAAAGTATATTCAGCTTGCACGGTGATCGAAATGATTTTTCCGGAATGCTCGCCATCTCTCGGGCAGAGAGGTTGGCGGTAATCGCGAAGCCGTGTAGCGTAGGCGACGATGGCGCCAATTCGACTGCTCAGTACAGATTTTGATGGGACCTTGATCGCGATGGGATCACGTGGTCGTTGCTCGCGCGATTTCGCAGCCGCGCTCGAGGAGCATAGCGGCAACGGCGGGCTCTGGGCCATTAACACGGGCCGAACTCTCGATCACGCCATCGATGGTCTCAAACTTTTCGATGCGCCGCTGGCGCCCGATTTTCTGCTGACTAGTGAGCGGGAGATTTATCGGCGTGATGACGGCGGAGACTGGGTGCCGCACGGAGATTGGAATTCAGTCTCGCGTCAGCGGCACG
>DATDKN010000121.1:0-6748 GCA_036519995.1 Terrimicrobium sp.
TCCGCGGACCTTCCCTCGCCGGCCGAAACGTGGATGAAGAGCAGGCCCTACATCCTTGAGCCGTTCGCCAAGCGCGGCGAGTTGGATCAGGGGATTCTAAGCTTTACGTGGCTCTCCTTGAAATTGGTGGCGCAAGGCTACGTCATCGCTCTGCTTGTGGGCACACCGATCGGATTCTTGCTGGGTCTTTCCAGGACCTTCGCGAAAATGTTCGACCCAATCTTCCAAGTGCTTCGCCCGGTATCCCCTTTGGCATGGCTGCCGCTTGGGATGGTGCTCTTCCTTGGCGCGAAGCTAACGATTCCCGGCGTTGGCCTCAGTTACTCGGCGTCGGACCTCGCAGCCATTTTTACGATTGCGATCTGTTCGATGTGGCCAACGGTTCTGAATACCGCGGTGGGCGTCCGCGCAATTCCTCAGGATTACCTTAACGTTGCCAAAGTCCTTAAACTCTCGAGGACCAAGACGCTTTTCAAGGTCCTCTTGCCAGCCACATTGCCGTACATGTTTACGGGATTTCGCCTTTCCCTGGGGATCGCCTGGCTCGTCATCGTGGCTGCGGAAATGCTCACGGGGAAGCCTGGAGTCGGGGGCTTTCTCTGGCAGCAGTACAACGCCCTAAGCTATGCCCACATTATCCTATGTATCCTCACGATCGGCACCGTCGGCTTCGTGCTCGACCGATTAATGAGCATGGTCGAAGCGCAGTTTAAGACCGCTTGAGATCATGACCGTGCTCGAAGTTAAGAACGTCTCCAAAGGGTTCGGTCCGAAAGGCAAGCGCACCGAGGTGCTCGAAGACATTACCCTCCAAGTCGAGCGGGGGGAATTCCTCGCAATCATCGGCTATTCCGGTGCCGGCAAAACGACGCTCATGTCCCTGCTGGCCGGCTTGGTCAAGCCAGACTCCGGTTCGATCAAGTTGCACGGCAAGCCGATGGAAGGACCTGGGCCAGACCGTGGGATAGTTTTCCAAAACTACTCACTGCTCCCGTGGCTGACTGTCTATGATAACATTGCGCTGGCGGTGGACCAGGTTTTCTCCGACTGGTCCGCTGAGCGACGCCGTCAGCACATCGAAAAGCAAATTGCTACGGTGAAGCTGACCTCGGCGCGCGACAAGATCCCTCGCGAACTCTCCGGCGGAATGCGCCAACGAGTATCCGTGGCACGGGCGCTCTCCCTCCAGCCCGAGCTGCTCCTGCTTGATGAACCGCTCAGCGCTCTTGATGCGCTCACCCGCGCTAGTCTACAGGATGAAATCAACCGGATCTGTCAGGAAGAGAAGAAGACGGTCATTCTGATCACCAATGATCCCGATGAAGCCATCCTTCTGGCGGATCGTGTCATTCCGCTGACCGCCGGACCGCGCGCCACCCTCGGACCTTCAATCCCCGTGACCATTCCCCGTCCGCGCTCGCGCACGCTGATCAACGAGAGCTACGATTTCAAACAGACGCGCAATGAGGTGATCGAGTACCTTCTCATGGCCACCGATAAGCGCAAGGTCGCTATGAGTAAGAAGCTTATCTTGCCGGATCTTTTGCCCGAGGACCTCACCGAGCCGCGCTCGATCTTTGGCAGAAAACGCCGACCGCGCAGGCGGAGTGAGCAGAAGCGCGAGACCGTCGAGGTGGCCATATGAGCGATACAGCTTATCTCGAATTGTGGGATCTTACCAAGAGCTATCCCTCCCCACAAGGTGAGGCGGTGATCGTTAAGAACATAAGCTTCAAATTCCGCAAGGGAGAGTTCGTTACGATTATCGGCCACTCCGGTTGCGGCAAATCAACGATCCTGATGATGGTGGCCGGACTAAGCACGGTTACTTCCGGCGGCATCGTTCTGGCGGGCAAGGAGCTCAACGGGCCTGGTCCCGACCGCGGTGTTGTTTTCCAGTCGCCTTCGCTTCTTCCATGGATGAGCGCCTTCCGAAACGTCATGCTGGGGGTGGATCAGGTATTCCACACGGCCGAGCGTCACGAGCGGCGACTTATCGGCGAATACTACCTGACTCTCGTCGGACTCGCCGACTCGATGCATAAGCTTCCCTCAGAGCTTTCCCAAGGCATGCGCCAGCGGGTGGGAATCGCGCGTGCCTTTGCCCTCGCTCCGAAAATGCTGTTGCTCGACGAGCCATTTGGAATGCTCGATTCCCTCACGCGATATGAGCTTCAGGAAGTTCTGATCAGTCTTTGGCGCCGAAAGCGGATTACGGCCATGATGGTCACCCACGATGTCGATGAAGCGCTCTTTCTTAGCGACCGGATCGTTTGCATGACCGATGGGCCAGCGGCCGGTATTGGCGAGATCGTGGAAGTCGATTTTCCTCGCCCTCGCTTTCGCAAGGAAGTGATGGAGCATCCCGATTATTACAAGCTTCGCGCACAGCTCATCGAATTTCTCGAGCTTCGCGCGCATCGTTCGTCTGGGGGAGCTGCCCCACCGGGGGTTGCTAGGAGCCCGGAGTCGAAGAGAGAGCAGCGTGTGGTTGCGATGACCTAGGAGCAGAGTCTCACGCGATGACTAAGATACCTGTGATTCCCGAAACGGCACCATTCGATGCCATGCAGCGCATGTGGCTGAACGGATTTCTCGCGGGTTTGTTCAGCTCAGAGCCCAGCGCGACCGCGGTGCCGGCGGCCACCTCGTCGTCGCTTGGTCCCTTGCTCTTTTTCTTCGGCTCTCAAACGGGGACCTCCGAGGGACTCGCGCGACGCTTCGCGAAGGAAGCCCAGAAGCTGGGCTTTGAGACGCGCGTCATCGGAATGGAGAACTATTCGACGATCGATCTCACCAAGGAAAAACGTCTGATCATTGTTACCAGCACCTACGGAGATGGGGAGATGCCCGATAATGCCCAGGCTTTTTGGGAGTATCTAAAGAATGGGACTGCTCCCCGCCTTGAGCATCTGGAATTTTCGGTGCTGGCTCTCGGCGATCGCAACTACATTCAATTCTGTCAGGCAGGCAAGGCTTTCGACGCGCGGCTTGAGGATTTGGGTGCAAAGCGGATCCATCCTCGGACCGATTGTGACGTGGATTGCGAGGGTCCTTCAGTGGAGTGGTTCAACGGTTTACTCAAGTCATTGGACGGTGGTGCACCGTCTGCGGGGACGGGTCAAAACGTCGTCGCCTCCGATCCAACGGTCGCGAGCGCGCCTTCCTTTGGTAAGGCAAATCCATTCCCTGCAGTTCTGAAGACCAACCGCGTTTTGAACGCGCCAGGTTCTGCAAAGGAGACGCGCCATCTCGAGATCATTCTCGAAGGCTCCGGACTCGAGTACGAAGTCGGCGATGCCTTAGGAGTCGTGCCCACCAACTGTCCGGATTTTGTGCGCGAGATCCTAGATGCTGCCGGTCTTGACGGTGAGGAAGCCGTGAAGGCCCCCGATGGCGAGGAAATGCCTTTACGGATGGCCTTGCTACGAAAGTTTGACCTGAAGTGCTTTTTGGCCGATCTGCCGGCGAAGGCTGCCTCAGCGGCGGATTTTGCGGCGCCGTTGCGAAAGCTGCAGCCGCGTCTCTATTCGATTTCCTCGAGCCCGAAAGCCCATCCGGGGGAAGTGCATCTCACCGTGGCCATCGTCCGCTATGAATTGAATGGTCGTGTTCGCAAGGGCGTCTGCTCGACGTTCTTTGCCGATCGGGTCGGAGCGGACACTAAGGTTCCAGTATTCGTGCACCGGTCCCCGAGCTTCAAACTCCCCGCCGATGGATCCCGGCCGATCATCATGGTTGGGCCCGGAACGGGCGTTGCTCCATTCAGGGCCTTTCTCGAGGAACGCCGGGCAGTCGCCGCGACCGGCCGGAACTGGCTCTTCTTTGGAGATCAGAAAGCTCTCTGCGACTTTCTTTATAGTGAGGAGCTCGAGGCGATGAAGCAGGATGGACTACTGACGAGGCTCGACACCGCCTTCTCCCGCGATCAACCAGAGAAGATCTATGTTCAAGATCGGATGATCGAAAACGCTGGTGAGATCTGGTCGTGGCTGCAGGAAGGAGGATACTTCTATGTCTGCGGCGATGCCCAGCGCATGGCTAAGGACGTCGATGCCGCGCTCCACAAGATCGCCGAAACGGCCGGTCAGCTCTCAACCGAACAGGCGGGGGAGTATGTCAAGCAACTTAAATTTGAGAAGAGATATTTGCGTGATGTGTATTAGAAAACAAAGACAGGCTGGCCCTGTTGTTGGGGAGCGCACGCGTCCTCGCGTGCGAGCTTCGGCGTCTCGCCGAAGCTGTTCAGCTGCATCAAGACGGTCGCAGCTGCGCCCGGCGAGACGCTGGGCGCTACACGCGGGGACGCGTGGGCTCCCGCACGTCCGATGTATGCCATGTGAGGATCGATGACGATTACGCCGATCAAAGAGATTGCGGGGAAACCATTGAACGAGGAGCAGACGACTTATTTGACCGGCTTCTTCGCAGGGATGGCGCAGCGTGCGGTCGTCTTTGCCGATTTCCTCTCCGAAGCTAAGGGCGCGGCAACTCCTCCCAGCGTCCAGGAAGAAAACAGAGAGGAGGAAGTCCAGCTCACTGCGGAGGAGCGCATTAAGAATGAGGAGCACCCTCTCGACTCTTACTATCGCCTCCTTGAAAATGCGAGAAGCAACCAGGCGCCGGACAAGGAGGAGACTTATCGATTCAAATGGAACGGCCTTTTTTATCTCTCTCCTGTGAGGGACGCCTTTATGGCGCGTCTTCGAATTCCGGGAGGGATCGTGAAAACGTATCAGCTTCGCGGCCTTGCCCAGACAGCAAAGGATCTGACGAGCGGTTACTGCCAGATTACCACACGCGCAAACTTCCAGATACGTCTGATTCAGCCCAAGGATGCCCCCGAAGTGCTTAGACGCATTCAAGCCGTTGGACTTCATACCCGCGGTACCGGAGCTGACAATATTAGAAACCTGACGTCGAACCCGACGGCCGGAATCGATCCGCAAGAGCTAATCGATTGCACCCCCTATGTGCGGGAACTCGCAGACTTCATCCTTTCGCATCGCGAATTCTATAATCTGCCGCGCAAGTTCAACATTGCGTTCGACGGAGGAGGGTTAATCGGGTCGGTTGAGGATACGAACGACATCGGTGTGAAGGCAGTCAAGGTCGAAGACGATGTTTTCTTCCGCGTTGCCCTTGGAGGGGCGACCGGCCACAAGTCGTTTGCGCGTGATCTCGGCGTGATCGTCCCACCGCAGGAGATTGTCAAGGTAGTCATCGCCATTGTTCGCGTCTATGTGAGGAACGGCAATCGCGGGGATCGGAAGAAGGCGCGCCTTAAGCATCTTCTCGATAAATGGACCATGGGGGAGTACCTCGCGCAGACGGAGAAAGTCCTCGGGTCCAGGTTAACCCGCAGCCCCTTCGACGCGAGAGCGATTGTCTACCCTGGCGCTGAATTGCCGCATAGCCATATTGGCGCATATCCTCAGAAACAGAAGGGCCTGCACTATCTCGGTGTGGCGTTGCCAGCGGGACAGATTACGCCCGCGCAGATGTTTCGGATCGCCGATCTGGCCGATAACTACGCGTCCGGTGAGATCCGGCTGACCGTCTGGCAGAACTTTATCATTCCAAACATTCCCGAGGCATATCTCGAAACTGTCAAGAAAGCAGTCCGGAAGATGGGCTTCGACTACCAGCAATCGAGTATTGCCAGCGGCGTCATTGCATGCACAGGCAACAAGTATTGCAAGTTTTCCTCCACAGATACCAAAGGACATGCCTTAGCTTTGATCAAATATCTCGAGAAGCGGATCAAACTGGATCAGCCGGTGAACATCCATTTTACCGGCTGTCCGAACTCGTGCGCCCAACACTATATCGGGGACATCGGGATGTTGGGAGCGAAAACCCGTGACGGTCGAGAGGCGTATCATGTCTTTGTTGGCGGAGGATTTGGGACGAACGCGGCGTGCGGGAGACAGATTTACCAGGGCCTGCCGTTCGACGAATTGAACGGTGCTGTGGAAAAGATTCTCCTCGCTTACCTCAAGCACCGTCAGGGGTCTGAGTCGTTTCAGGCCTTTACGATGCGACACGATGTAAACTCCTTGCAAGTGCTTTTCCAGGAATGACCGGACTTAGCCTTGAAGTTAATCTCATTGATGAACTTCTTGCCGAGCAACAACGGCTCACGCCCGTTGAACGCTTTGCGAAAAGGCATGATCGTGCGGATCTTCCCGCTCAGGCGCGATACTATCGCGATTTAATCCCCTCCTCGCTGCCTGCGCGGCGGCAACAATACGCGTTTGCTGTCGATCTCGACGTCTGCTCCGGCTGCAAGGCTTGTGTCAGTGCTTGCCATTCGCTGAATGGACTTGAGGAGGACGAAACCTGGCGCGACGTCGGACTGATTACCGGCTCCGAAGCCGGAAAGCCATATCTGCAGACGGTCACCACCGCTTGCCATCATTGCCTTGAACCTGCCTGCCTGGAGGGTTGTCCCGTCCTCGCTTACGACAAGCATCCCCAAACCGGGATCGTCCGCCACCTCGATGACCAATGTATCGGCTGCCAATACTGCACGATGAAGTGTCCGTACGACGTGCCGAAGTATTCGCACCGGCTCGGGATCGTCAGGAAGTGTGACATGTGCACGGACCGGTTGGCAGTCGATGAGGCTCCAGCTTGTGTCCAGGCCTGCCCGCACGAAGCGATCGCCATTCGGCTGGTGGATGTTGCCGAAATCAACGCAGCGGCGTCGGCGGGAGCGCGGATCGTTCCGGGCGCATTTGATTCC
>DATDKN010000122.1:0-5525 GCA_036519995.1 Terrimicrobium sp.
CTATCTCAAGGCTGCCTACAACGACGAGAGTTTTCCAAAACCGCGTAACGTCATCGGTCTTGCCAAAGACCTGCCGGCGCCTGAGATGGAAAGTCTGATGCTTAAGAACGCCCAGACCACTGACGACGACCTCCGCAACCTGGCCAACCGGCGTGCTCAAGTCGTCCAAGAGCGCGTGCTCGCCACCGGACAGGTCACGGCTGATCGCCTTTCCATCGTGGGTGCAAAACCGGTTTCTTCGGAAGAAAAAGAAAAAGCTAAGTCCAAATTGAGCCGGGTTGACTTTTCGCTCAGGTAACGAGGACGATCTGTGCATAGTTGGACCCGTAGTTTGGCAATGGTATTTTTGGGCTTGCTCGTAGTTTCCCATCTTGAGCCGAGCGCCGTCATCGCGGCGAATAATCCTCACAAGCGAATGCGCATCCTTCACGGCGACGCTTCAGCCGATATCCCACATCTTCTTGGGGTCGCCTCACCCGTTTACGACTGGCATGGGCTGCTGCGCTGGAGGATCAGCGAATCACAATCATCAGCCGGCAGCAGCGTTCAGATCCACCCACTGATCATTTGGGAGCATTACAAGTGGCTAATCATCGCGGTCTTGGCATTATGCCTTCTCGAAGCAGCTCTCATTGACATATTGCTCCGGGAGCGGCGGCGGCGGCAGATGGCGCAACAGAAACTGGAGGAACGGTTGCGCTTCGAACAACTCGTTTCAGAGCTGTCCGGTACTTTCGTCAATCTAGCTCCGGAAAAGATAGAAACCCAGATCATCGAAGCCCTTGGCCAAGTTGCGAGCTTGTTGAGATTCGATATCGCTACGCTATCAGCGTTTACGGGCCGCGGCACGGAGGGCCGACTCGCTTACATCTGGAAGGCGGAGACTGTGCCGGAGATGTCCTCGAGTCTCACCGATAAGGATTTTCCCTGGTCAGCTCATGAGCTGATGGCCGGCCGAGCCGTGTGCCTGCCAAGCCTGGACTCGCTGCCGCCGGAAGCGAACATCGATCGAGCCACGTATCAGAAATACCACGTGCGGTCCTCCTACAGTGTTCCGATGGTGGCCGGCGGAAAGGTGATCGGCGTGCTGAGTCTCAAAACGGCTGGGGAACAGCGCGAGATTTTCCCGGAGTTTTTGCAAGGGCAGCGTTTGCTCGGGGAGATCTTCGCCAATGCTTTAGTGCGCAAGGGCGCAGAGGAATCGCTCCGCGAGAGCGAGCAGAATTTCCGCAGGCTGGTTGAAACCACCGCGGCGGTCCCGTGGCAGGCCGACGTCCAGACCTGGGTTTTCACCTATGTCGGCCCACAAGCGGAGAGGCTCCTCGGCTACCCTATCGAACAATGGTATGAAAAGGATTTCTGGGTGTCCCACCTCCATCCCGACGACAAGGAGTTTGCGGTCAACGCTTGCCTAGCTCTCAGCAAGAGCGCCGAGGACTTTGAATTCGAATATCGCATGATGGACGCGTCGGGGGAAACTGTCTGGGTGCACGACATCGTCAAATGCGAGCATCGGGACGGAAAACCAATCGAGCTTCGCGGCTTTATGCTTGATATTAGCGAGCGCAAGCGGGCTGAGGAGGCGCTCCACGAGAGCGAGGAACGGATAAGTCTGGCGGCAAACACCGCCGGGCTCGGCTTGTGGGTGTGGGACGCGACGCGTGACGAGATCTGGATCACGCCGGAGGGCCGCACCTTGTTCGGCTGGGCCGAATCCGAGCCGGTCAACCTCGAGCGTTTCGTCCGGGCCCTTCATCCGGACGACCGCGAACCGACGCGTCAGGCAGTGCTCCGGTCGTTACAAAACGGCAGCGACTATGTCGCCGAATATCGTGTCGTGTTGAGCGGCGGCACGATCCGTTGGATTGCGACGCGCGGGCGCATCGAGTTTGACGGGAAGGGCAGTCCGCTTCGGCTGCGTGGCGTGTCCATTGACATCACGGAGCGCAAGAGTGCCGACGAAGCGCTGCGGGAGAGCGAGGCTCGCTTTCACACTATGGCCGATACGGCGCCCGTGATGATCTGGATGGCGGGCACGGACAAGCTCTGTAACTTTTTCAACAAAGGTTGGCTCGACTTTACCGGCCGGGCCTTGGAGCAGGAACTCGCCAACGGGTGGGCAGAGGGTGTTCACCCAGAAGACTTCGACCGCTGTCTTAAAATCTATGCTAACTACTTCGACGCGCGGCAAGAGTTCACGATGGAATACCGCTTGCGGAGATATGACGGTGAATATTGTTGGGTCCTGGATCATGGAGTGCCACGCTTTGAGTCCGATGGCAAGTTCGTCGGCTACATCGGTACTGCCATTGACATCACCGAGTCCAAGCGGGCGGAAAAGACGCTGGAGAAGGAGCGAGAATTCCTCCGGCAGGTCATCGATATTGACCCGAACTTTATCTTTGCCAAAGATCGCGAGGGACGCTTCACCCTGGTAAATCAAGCCGTCGCCGACGCGTACGGCACAACGGTTGAGGATCTGATTGGCAAGACCGATGCGGATTTCAATCCCAACCGCGAGGAGGTCGAGTCCTTCCACCGGATGGATCTGGAGGTGATAGATACGTTGAAAGAGCGCTTCATACCGGAAGAACATTTAACGGACGCCCAGGGGAACGTCCGCTGGCTGCAGACGGTGAAACGCCCCATCATTGATAAGGATGGCTCTGCGAATCAGATCCTGGGCGCGTCCACTGACATCACCGAGCGCAAACAGGCGGAATCAGAACTCCAGCACAACCGCCAGCAGCTCGCACACGTGACCCGTATCTCCACCATGGGTGAGCTCGCCGCATCGCTGGCGCATGAGCTGAACCAGCCGCTCACGGCCATTCTGAGTAACGCGCAGGCGGCCCAGCGCTTCATGGCCGCCAAGCCGGCTGACCTGGAAGAGGTGCACGAGATTCTCAAAGACATTGTCCAGGACGACAGCCGCGCCAGCGAGGTCATCCAGCGGATGCGGGCGCTGGTAAAAAAGGAAGAAGTCGCGTTTGCACCCCTCGACCTCGGGGAGGTCATTCGCGATGTTGCTCGGCTGGTCCATAGCGACGCCGCCCTGCTCAACGTCGATGTCGCGCTCGAACTCTATCCAAACCTGCCAACAGTGCAGGGCGACCGGGTACAGCTGCAACAGGTCGTGCTCAATCTATTGCTCAATGCGTTTGACGCGATGAGGGACTGTCCTGTCAATGAGCGCCGGGTTGTGTTGCAGGCGGAGCAGGACGGCGCGCGCATGACGAAGGTGACGGTGCGCGACCGTGGACCCGGTCTGCGCGGCGACAAGCTCGACAAGATCTTCCAACCGTTTTACACCACCAAGCGCGACGGCCTCGGCATGGGATTGTCCATCAGCCGCACCATCATCGAGGCACACGGGGGGCGTCTTTGGGCGGAGAACAATTCCGACCGGGGCGCGACGTTTTACTTTACAATGCCGATGGAGGGGTTGGGGGAAAAGGAATAATGGCACAGTGAAAGATTGAAAAATGGGAACGATGGAGCAGTTGAGCATTTGAAAATAGTGTTTTGATTATCTTCCGTCGTTGAAGTATTCCACTCTTCCACCATTCCAATCTCCCCGTCGCTAGGGAGGAGCGAAGATACCCCATCAAGGCACTGGCGCAGCGAAAAGGGAACGGCGATGCATGAAGCGACTATGAACTTATCGGGTGGGACGAGGGAAGGGATCACCCGGGCGGGTGTCATCCCCTTGGCGCTAAAAGTCCTGCTCGTTGGATTCATCTGCCATTTTAGCACCGAGATCGGCTTTGCGCACAAGTTCCCGCCTCACTATATCTCGCCTCTCTGGCCGACGGGTGCGATCCTGTTCAGTGTGCTGGTCGCGACTTCGAGCCGGCACTGGTGGGCATACACTCTCGCGGCGTACTTCACCTCTATCGTCAATGATGCGCGTGCGGGCTTCCCGGTCGCGGCAATCTTGTTCGTCGCCGCCGGACTCGTCGAGATCTTCATCGCCGCAGTCGGCGTACGTCGTTTCGCCGGCGGTCTCCGCGCATTTGATAGCCTCAGCAACCTTGTCGCCTATATCGTTGTTGCGGTTGTTCTCGGTCCGTTGATCTCTGCGTTCCTAGCCGCCTTCGCTGGCGCGATGGAGAATTACTGGTTCTATTGGCGAGTTTGGTTTCTTTCCGAGGCGCTCGCCTATTTGATGTTGGCTCCGGCGATCCTGACCTGGATTGCCAGCGCTTCTTACAGGTTTAAAAATATTTCGGGCGCGCGCTGCATCGAAGCCTTCCTCATCGGCTGCGGGTTATTGGCAATCAGCATCCGCGTCTTCACTTGGCAGACTGCCGGCCAGGATACCTTTCCGGCATTGCTCTATTTGCCGCTGCCCCTCCTCCTTTGGGCAGCGGTGCGATTCGGCCCGGTCGGAGTCACTACCGCTCTCCTCGTCGTCACGCTCTTCTCGATCTCAGGCGCCGTGCAGTGGCGGGGACCTTTTGCCGCCAGCACTCCGGCCGAGAATGTGCTCTCGCTGCAATTGTTCTTGATCATGATGTCGCTCCCGCTGTTGTTCTTGGCTGCACTGATCGAGGAAGGACGCGCGAAAACGAACGCGCTGAGCGAGAGCGAGCTTCGATTCCGGTCAATGGCTGATACCGCGCCTGTGATGATCTGGATGTCGGGCCCGGACAGGCTCTGTACTTTTTTTAACAAAGGTTGGCTTGACTTTACCGGCCGTACCTTGGAGCAGGAGCTTGGCGAGGGTTGGTCAGCAGGGGTTCACCCTGACGATTTTGATCGCTGTCGCGAAGTCTACATTCACTCTTTCAACTCGCGGCAAGAGTTCACAATGGAGTACCGCTTGCGACGATATGAAGGTGAATATCGCTGGATATTGGGTGAGGGTGTGCCGCGCTTCGCGCCGGACGGGAAATTTCTTGGCTACATCGGTTGTGCAACCGACATCACGGAGCGCAAGCGAACCGAATCTGAACTGCGGCGGCAGCGGGAGGAACTCGCTCATGTAACCCGCGTCTCTACTATGGGCGAATTAGCAGCGTCGCTGGCGCATGAGCTGAATCAGCCGCTCACGGCCATCTACAGTAATGCACAGGCGGCCCAACGTTTCATGGCCGCCGATCCGGCCGATCTGGAGGAGGTGCGCGAGATTCTCAAGGATATCGTCCAAGACAACAGCCGGGCGGGCGAGGTGATACACAGGATGCGCGCACTCGTGAAAAAGCAGGAAATCACGTTTGTGCCGCTCGATCTCTCGAGTGTCATCCGCGATGTCGTTCTGCTGGTCCACAGTGACGCGATCTTGCACAATATTCGTGTCTCGCTCGAACTTGATCCGAGCCTGCCGCCAGTGCAAGGCGACAAAGTGGAGCTGCAGCAGGTCGTGCTCAACCTGTTGCTTAACGCTTTCGAGGCCATGAAGGATTGTCCGGCGAGCCAGCGTGAGATCAACGTGCGGGCGGCACTGGACGGAGCGGACGTGGTGCGCGTTGTGGTACACGACCGCGGGACGGGGATGAGGAGCGAGAATCTCGACAAGATCT
>DATDKN010000123.1:0-2985 GCA_036519995.1 Terrimicrobium sp.
GATCGAGCCTAGATCCAGCTCGAGTTCCACAGTGTAATCGACCTCACCTTTCCGCGGGATTCCCCAGAGTCCCTGCGCCGTGTAGTAGTTCTCAAAAGTTGCGCAGAGCGCCTCGCTTCGCCCGGTGCCGCGCAAGTAGGCGACAGTTTCCTCGTCTACGCCGAAAAAACCCATGGTGGCGCCATATTCGGGGGCCATGTTCCCGATGGTGGCTCGATCGGTAACTGAGAGCGCCGCCGCCCCTTCACCAAAGAATTCAACGAATTTTCCGACAACTTTCTGCTTGCGGAGCATTTCCGTGACGCGGAGAACGAGATCGGTCGCAGTGACACCTTCCTTCAGGGTGCCAGTGAGGTGAACGCCGACAACCTCAGGCGTAAGAAAGTACACCGGCTGGCCGAGCATGCCCGCTTCGGCCTCGATGCCGCCAACCCCCCAGCCGACAACACCGAGTCCATTGATCATGGTGGTATGCGAGTCTGTGCCGACAAGAGTGTCCGGATAATAAACAGTGCCCTGTGATGTGTTCGCGCTGAGGACGCCTTTGGCGAGGTACTCGAGATTCACCTGATGGACGATGCCGATCCCGGGCGGGACGACTCCGAAGGTCTCAAAAGCCTGCTGGCCCCATTTCAGGAACCTGTATCTCTCGCGATTGCGCTTGAACTCCATTTCGAGGTTCAGTCGCAAAGCTTGTGCCGACCCAAAGAAGTCCACCTGCACCGAGTGGTCCACTACGAGATCCACGGGAACCAAGGGTTCGATAATTTTGGGATTCCTCTTCAAATTAGCGACCGCCGTCCGCATCGCGGCTAGGTCGACCAATAGCGGCACGCCGGTAAAATCCTGGAGCACAATTCGGGCGACGACGAAGGGAATCTCCTCCGGCGCAGGGGATTTCGCATTCCAAGCCGCCAGCGTGGCGACATCCTTGTCGGTGACCTTCTTTCCGTCGCAATTGCGCAGAACCGATTCCAGGACGATTCGGATACTGACGGGCAGTCGCGAGATCTTTCCGAGGCCTTTTTCCTCCAGGGCCGGCAACGAGTAGTACAAGCCGGTCTTCCCTTTGCCGGCATCAAAGGTGCGCAGTGTATCAGTCATTGCTAATTATTGACGAAAAAACGAGAGTCTGCGCCAGCTATTTGTTAGCGGTAAATTGCTCTGCTTTTTGCGGCAAATTGTCCTTTCGGAGCAAACGTCATCTCCGTCGTGTGGCAAAAACCATCTACGGGGAGCGTTTCGATGAAGTTTGACTCTTTCGAGCCAACACGCACAATAGGGCTCCCTCCTCGGACCTCATGGTTGCCTACTTTCTCCGCCACGCCGACGCTGAGCCTCGCGCTAACAGCGATCATGACCGCAAGTTGACCTCCAAAGGCCGCGAGCAAGCCGAGAAGGTGGGAAAGTTCGTCGCCCGGTGCGGATTGTTGCCGGAGATTATTCTTACGAGTCCCCTTGTGCGGGCCCGGCAGACCGCGAAGATTGTCGCCGACGCACTGGGCAACGGCGAGGTCGCTGAGGCCGACTGGCTGGCGTGCGGGATGACTCCCGAGACCTGCTTGATGGAATTGAAGGCACTCCAGGGATCAGCATCGGTCCTGCTGGTTGGCCACGAACCGGACTTTAGTGAGACGATCGCCGCAATGTTGGGAGTCAAGGATTCCGGGGCGATCAAGGTTCGCAAGGCGGCGCTCACCGGTATCGAATTGCTGGATTTTCAGGTCGGCCAGGGCCAGTTGCATTTTCTGGTCCCGGCCAGGCTGATGTAAGAATTTATGACCCCGGAGATCATTCACTCATCAAACTTCGTCGCTGATGCCATTGCGCTCATTGAACGAGAAGCCGACATTGCTATTTTCGAACGCGGCGAATTTCATCTTGGCTTGAGTGGGGGGAACACCCCAGGGCCGGTGTATCGCGAGCTCGCCGCCCACCGGGATGCCTGGCACGAGTGGATTTTCAGTTTCGGCGATGAACGCTGTGTTCCGCCCGACAGCGATCAGAGCAACTACCGGACGGCCAAGGAAGCGCTCTTCGATCATGCCCCAATTCCCGCGGAAAACATTCTTCGCATTCGGGGCGAGAAAGATCCTCCGGTCGCTGCCCAGGAATATGAAGATGAGCTGCGAAAGCACGCCGCTGGTCACAGCTTTTACCGACATGACCTTCTCCTCTTGGGAATGGGCGAGGATGGTCACACCGCTTCCCTCTTCCCCGGAACGGACGCCCTCAAGGAGAACAGCAAATGGGTCGTGGCGAACTTCGTCCCTAAGTTCAACACCTACCGCGTCACGCTCACCTATCCGATCATCAACGCTGCGCGGCACGTCTGCTTTCTCGTCAACAGCAAAGGCAAGGACGCCATTCTTGCCGAGGTTTTTAGTGGAAAGTCGAACTACCCGTGTGCGGCGGTCCGCCCGACGGAAGGCAACCTCACCTGGATTCTTGGAACATGAATATACTCTTCCTCACAAATGAATTCCCTCCCCATATTTACGGTGGCGCTGGCATCCACGTTCAATACCTCAGCCGCGAGCTCGCCAAGCTCATGCCGGTTCACGTGCGTTGCTTTGGTGATCAGAATGTCACATCGGGCAACCTTTCCGCCCTTGGCTTCAGCCTGAACTCGGACAAGTATACCTGCCCGAAGCCGCTCAGATCCGTTTTCGGTGCTCTCCAGCGCTCGCTGGACTTCAACACAGTCGAATTCAAAGGCGACCTGGTGCATTGCCACACGTGGTATGTTCATTGGGGCGGTATTCTCGCCAAGCTGAACTACGGCATTCCGTTGGTCATTACGGTGCATTCGCTAGAGCCGTTGCGACCGTGGAAACGCGAGCAATTGGGCGGAGGCTATGACTTCACGTGCTGGCTCGAAAGGACCGCGATCGAAATGGCTGATGCGGTCATTGCGGTCTCCCGCGAGACGAGAGCTGATATCGAGCGTCTCTTTGATGTTCGACCGGAGAGGGTGCACGTCAT
>DATDKN010000124.1:0-3806 GCA_036519995.1 Terrimicrobium sp.
GATTCTCGCCGCGGTGTTGGGAGGGGTCGATCCGAATGGTGGTTTCGGAAAGGTTCTCGGCCTGGTGCTCTCGCTCGTTCTCCTGCAGGTGATTTCCACCGGTTTTAACCTGCTCGGACTCAGCCCGCACCTGACCCAGGCTATCTGGGGAGCCACAATGATCCTCGCGATTGCACTTGCGCTCGTGCGCGACCGCTGGATGGCGCACCTCTGGTTAAAACGCGCATAAATAGGCGCGGTGGCGCGGCAGAATCATTCCCCCCGAAACGTATCTCGCCCACACTGAAGCAGCCAATCGATGCGAAATGCGCCGCCCCTAGGGCAGCGAACTTGCTTCCACCGCACCTGTGTGCCCATTTCACTAAACCTTAAGTAATGACGCCTCCGCTACGATGAATCTGAAAACTTGGAGAAGCGCCTGTGAATTGGCTGGGCGCCTGCCACAAGCGCCTCTACAACTCGTCCCTTGGCTACACCATTTCTTACCCAGCCATAGTGCTGGTATGGAGTTTCAAATTCTCAGAAACCACGCCCGGAAGAAGGAACTTGCATGAGTGCATTGCTTGGCATCGATCTGGGCACCTCCAGTGTGAAGGTGGTAGTATCCTCGCTGGAAGGCGCCATCGAAGGTCTCGGAACTGCTGAGTATCCCATTCTCACGCCTCAGCCCGGCTACGCCGAGCAGAATGCGTCGGATTGGTGGAATGCGACGGCCACAGCAGTTCGCCAGGCGTTGCATCAGGCATCGGCGCCCGAAATCCTGGCGATCGGGTTCTCGGGGCAAATGCACGGTTTTGTCCCAATGGGCGCTAACCGCCAACCGCGGGGCGCGGCGATCATCTGGGCTGATCAGCGCAGCGCGGCGCTGTTGCCCGAGATCCAAGAAAGAATCGGAACCGAGTTGCTCGCGTCCACTTGTGGCACCGCGCCGGCGGCTGGCTTTATGATTTCAACGTTGGCATGGCTGCAGAAACACGATCCTAAGTCGCTCGACAACACGGCAACTTTGCTGATGCCGAAGGACTATGTGCGATTTCGGCTCACGGATGAGCTCTGCACCGACCAAAGCGACGCCGCCGCCACGGGACTCTTTAATGTGGCCGCGCGTTCCTGGGCCGACGATGTAATCGACCGACTCGCCTTTCCCAGGTCGATTTTTCCGCGAACACACCCTTCAGCGGAAATCGTGGGCAACCTCTGCCGGGCTGCGGCGGACGAACTTGGATTGCCGGCGGGGATTCCCGTGTCCGCCGGATGCGCCGACCAACCGGCGCAGGCAGTAGGCAATGGATTGATCGATCCACCACAAGGCTCGGTAACCATCGGAACCGGCGGTCAGGTCTTCGCGCCTCTTGCCACGCCGCTTTTTGATCCGAAACTCCGATTGCACACCTTTTGTCATGCCCCAAAGGACCGCTGGTATCTGCTGGGAGCGATGCTCTCTGCGGGAATGGCCTTGCGTTGGTTGCGTCAAACTCTCGGCGGCAACAAATGGTCTTATGCCGAGTTAGACAAGATGGCGACCGAAGTCGAGGCCGGTGCGGAAAGCCTCGTCTTCCTGCCCTATCTCGTCGGTGAGAGATCGCCGCTTATGGACCCACGAGCGAAAGGGGCTTTCATCGGTCTGACCCTGCGCCATGGACCAGGCCACATGGTCCGAGCGCTCCTCGAGGGCGTGGCTTTTGCCCTACGCCAGATCGTGGACGTGATGGTCGCATGCGGTGCTCCGCTGGAAAGACTGGTCGCCTCTGGAAATGGACTCGCAAGTCCCCTCTGGCGCCAAATTGTCGCCGATGTCCTCAATCGTCCGCTCCTCCAAGGCCGCGACAAGCATGGCGCGGAACGCGCCGGGGTCGGCGCTGGCTTGGTCGCCGCTATAGGCGTTGGAGCGATCAAGGGATATGACGAAGCGCGACAATTCGCTCCAAAGTTTGATGCCTTGACGGCTCCGGATCCACAACGTGCTGAAGAATATGAGGTCCTTTACCAGCGCTTTTCGGATGCCTACCCACGACTGAAGAGCTGGTTTTGAAGTGGCAAAACACCTGTGGCCGACAATTGAGTTGGTTTAGAAACCTTAAGGTGTGGCTATCGCTTTATCTTAGCGAACCGTGTCTCCACGAACGAGGGCCTGTAGCGACGAGGTCCCCATCGTTGGCGGTGGGGACACCGCCGCTACAAACCGCTCACAGTTTTTCCGCAAAATTTGCAAGAGCATCTTCTAAGCAATGGCTCTTGGACGCTAAGACTAACGCCGAAAAGAAGCAGATCTTGGTGACGACTGCAGACATCCTGGATCGTCAGTTTGTACATGCCAAACGGCACTTTTCTCATTTGCCCAATCCAGCTGCTCGACGATAGGCTCTGAATCTCACCGAACATCAACCAACAAAGGTCACATCTTTGCTGTGAAGCTGGCCTCCTCCTAGAAACAGTCTCTCAAAAGTCAACAGTTCAGTTCCGACTATTCAACTGGATGGTAGGCTGATTGTTGAGCAACGCAAATGTGTATCTTTTCTCGAATCACAGCTTCGCTGCGCTTCCGCCGTTTTCACATCCGGCTGCGGCCATGGCGCAACGTCAATGCAGATCGTCGCCTTCACCTCGTGGAGGCTTATCGAGTTCAGCCCTCTCTAGTGGAGTGTTTCAGACGCTTGCGACGTGCCGTCAATTTGTGCATTGCAAACGACACTTTTCTCATTTGTGGAAGCGCTAACGATGTCTTAATGGTTCCAACCGCTAAACCTTAGAACGAAGGTCTAAGTTAACACGCTATCTCTATCGATGCAAACTGCCCCTCCACTCCTCCAGCTGCGCGCGATTACGAAATCGTTTCAAGCCGTCCGCGCATTGAGGGGGGTTTCTTTTGACCTGCACCGAGGCGAGGTGCATGCGCTGCTCGGGGAGAACGGCGCAGGCAAATCGACGCTCATCAAAGTCATCACGGGAGCGCATCAACCCGATTCCGGCACTATTGAGATCGAAGGAAAGCCGGTGACCCGGATCGATCCTGCCACCGCAAGAGCGATGGGCATCGCGGCGATCTACCAGCAGCCAGCTCTTTTCCCCGACTTGAGCGTGACGGAAAACATCGCCCTCGGGCTGGAGACTCCTTCCGCTGCAAGTCGCATCGCCTGGAGCGATCGGCGCAATCAAGCCCGACAATTTCTCAAGCGAATTGGGGCAGCGATTGAGCCCGACACAGAAGTCCGCAATCTTTCGATGCCGGAGCAGCAACTAGTGGAAATCGCTCGCTCGCTCGGAGCCGGAGCGCGCATCCTCATTATGGACGAGCCGACGGCTTCTCTCACCCAGAAGGAAGTGCACCTTCTCTACTCCGTGGTGCGCGATCTCCGCGAGCAGGGCGTAGGTGTGATCTACATCTCGCACCGAATGGAGGAGATTTTCGCCCTCGCCGACCGAGTAACCGTCCTGCGAGATGGCGAAAGCATTGCCACCCAAGACACCATGGGCATGAACGAGTCCACTCTCATCAAGCTCATGGTCGGTAGAGAGGTCTCTACGCTCTATCCTCCTTCGGAGGCCTCACCTGCCAACGTCGCCCTATCACTGCGCGGAGTCGGCTGCGAGGAATCCGGCGTTCACGATGTTAACCTTGATCTCCGTACCGGCGAGGTGGTCGGCTTCGCCGGAATAGTTGGGGCCGGTCGAACGGAGTTAGCCCGCGTTTTATTTGGAATTACTCCCGCCGATACCGGAACAATTTCGCTGGCCGGGAAGAAGGTTTCGATTCGTTCGCCCCGAGAGGCAGTTGAACATGGCATTGGTTACGTGCCAGAGGACCG
>DATDKN010000125.1:0-7817 GCA_036519995.1 Terrimicrobium sp.
AGTCGTATCCGTTCTTCTTTGAAAGCCTCCTTGTTCTTCAACTCAACGGCGCCAAGATTCGTCAAATCCCGATCGACCTGCCCCCGCGCACGTATGGGAGTTCGAAGATGGGTTCCACTGAGCCATTTCGTGGAGTCTGGCATCTTATCAAAGTGGCAGGACAAAGAATTGTCTGTCCGGAAGCGTTTCTCGTCTCAGACCGCTTGATCGAACCTAATCCCGACTTGCGAGACGAACAAGGTTGGGATTTGTACTGGAGCAACACAATTAGCGAAAACCGACTCTACACCGTTTTGGCAACAATCTACCGGAAGCTGATTATCGCTCCTCGTCTCGCCGCGATAGTGCGAAGGACATTCCCACCCCGGTCTAAACTTCTCCATGCCGGGTGTGGGAGTGGACAGGTCGACGTGCGTTTCCAAAGCGAGATGGAAATCACCGCTGTCGATTCTTCCCTTCAGGCTTTAAAGATGTATACTCGGACAGTTCGCGCGGCCAGGTCCGTGAGGCATGCTTCCATTAAGAACCTTCCGTTCGAGGCCAACTCCTTCGATGGAATCTATAACCTCGGGGTCATGGAGCACTTTCGCAAAGACGAAATCATCGTGATCGCCCAAGAATTTGAAAGGGTTCTCAAGCCCGGCGGACACCTTGTTTTCTTCTGGCCTCACACTCGCGCGACTAGTGTCGCAGTCCTTGGGCTCTGGCGCGAGCTTAGAGCGAAGCGTGGGCGGACGCACGCCCCACTGCACCCACCCGAGGTCTCACTTCTTCGATCACGAGAATGGATTGAAAAGCTTTTGGGACAAGCGGGATTTGCATTGGAATCATATCAGTTTGACTGGAGAGATCTGTGGGTTCAAGCGATTGTCACCGCGCGGCGTTCCGCTTAAATGACGCTGAAGTTATGGCGCACGATTCTATCAACAATCGCAGCATGAACCATGACACGGGTTTGGAGAAGCAAGCTGCTGCTTTCGCTCGGCTTTTCAAGTCGGTAATTGAACGTCTTCTCCCTTGAAGTTTGGTCCTTGGCTGGCCTTGTTGGCCTTTGCTTCCCTGTTCGTTGGGTTTCTTGGTTTCTCTTGGTTGGAGCAACCGCCATCCAACCAGGAGCTCCTTGCCAACTACGCGAAGGTTGCTGACTACGCGAATGCGGCAGCCTCGGTCAGGGGCCTTCCGTGGTGGACACCAAATTTCCTGCAAGGCTGCTCGCTGGCGTTTCTTTCTTTGGGAGCGCTCTCCAGCCTGACGCTGTATGCCTGCGCGGCGATGGTCGGACCGTATGTGGGCGTCAAGATCGCTGCTCTCGTATTTCTTTTCCTCTGTCCGCTGACGATGTTTTCGTTTGTCCGACGGCTCTGTCCGGGTGACGGATGGACGGCATTTTCTTGCGGCGTCGCCTACGCGCTCGCGCCGGCAGTGCTGCTCCGGCTCGGGCACGTGGAGCATGTTGCGAA
The DNA here is from genome assembly GCA_036519995.1 of Terrimicrobium sp. GTDB lineage: Bacteria > Verrucomicrobiota > Verrucomicrobiia > Chthoniobacterales > Terrimicrobiaceae > DASTFP01. The sequence goes on from DATDKN010000125.1 coordinate 1,461, forward strand.
CGTTCTTGGTTTCGCGGCGATACCCTTGGTTTTCCAGGGCGTGCTGGTCTTCCTCGAGGAGAGGACAGCTCGTGCCGCGGTGATGTGCGCGGCGACAAGTGCCCTGCTAGTCCTTTCGTATGCAAAGGTAGCCGTTCTTGTCCTGCCCTTGCTGGTGGTATTTGCATTTTGGACCTGGATCGCACGTGCTCGCTTTTACTTGCCTGCAGGACAGCTCGTCTTGCTGTGCGTTGGCGTGTTCGCGATCTTAGGGGTGCTGCCGAACCTGCCATCCTTTCGCGAAGCAGGTTGGGTCGCAATGTTTGATTTCGGACCTTTCGAGGCGTGGCAGAGGGGCTACTCGGCCGAATCAATAATTTCGTGGATCGACCGGGAAGGTTTCCTTACTGGGCGACAGCCATCGGCGCAAAGCGATGTGCGGGCGAGCTCCTCGTATATGGGACTTCTCGGCGTGGCGTGTGTCGCCGGTTTGTTCTTTGTTCGTCGGCGAGATACCTGGCGGACCGCAGAGGCGGGAGTCTTTCGGCTTTTTGTGGCGCTGACGCTTCTGGCGCATTGGTTAGGACTCGGCGCTAACACGGCCTTGTCGGGTCAGTTTTCTTTCCTTGCCCACGCAGGTTCGGCGTGGGATCCGGCAATTGCCATCTCGTGGGGACTTCTGGTGCTCCAGGGTGTGGCGATCTGGTGTATTCTGCCGAGTGCGCTCCCAGGGCGCCGGTGGATCGCTGCCGTTGCCATCGTCGTATATTTTTGCGTCCCGGGATTTCGCGTAATCGAGCATCTATCGCTCTATGCCGACATTCGGGCACCGCATGATTTTTTCGAAATGGGGGGCACCTTCTGCTTTTCGGTAGCCTGCGGCGTGGCGGCACGGCTCCTCCTCCGGGAAATCTGCGGCCCGAACCTCCGAGTGATCGCGGCGGTCGCTCTGCTTGGCTTAGCGTGGGTGGATTCGGTCAGCGCGGTTCCATCGTTTTTCAAAGGTCCAATCGATCGCCAGACGTTCGATGATTTTCTGGCGGCGCAACATTTTCTCTCAGAGCAAGCTCGACCTGGGCGAGTAGCTCCATATTCAGGCCGCTACTTTTACCTGCTTACGCCCATACTGTCTGGCCGACCGATCATCACGGAGGCATTCAACAGCCATTTGATGCTGCGTGGGGTTGCCGAGCTTCAGCGCGCATCCTTGCAGTCAAGGCAAAGCTTCCTTACTTTTCTGAACATTGCGGGGGTTTCGCAGATATTGATCGACAAGAAAGATCCGGACACGCCGCAGAGTTTGCAGGAATTCCTCCGGTCTGTCGGAATCCCGGTTTTTGAGAACGAGCACTTCGTCATTCTCGACAATCCTGATTCGCTGTATCCGGCAGCATATTCGAAATACTTCATGGATCTCGACGGGACGCCTGAAGAGATTGCGGCTCGCTCGCTAGCCGCTGCGGCGGGCGGATTGCTTGTCGTAAGCGCACGAACAAGGTTCGGCGACAGCGAAGGGCTAATAAGATCTAAGGAGCTTCAGCTCGCCACTCCAATGAGCAAGCTTTCCCAAGACGCCGTTCAGAGAAGAACGACGGAGGCGATTGAGATCGACCAGTCGGGAGAAGCTGGCTGGCTTGTCATCCCGGAAGCTTATCACCGTGACTGGAGGGCGGTCCGGGCCGGACACGACCTTGAACTTGCCAAGGCATACGGCGCCTTGATCGCGATTCGCCTCGACGGAAAACCAGGCAGGATTGCTTTGTCCTTTAAGCCCCCCTGGTGGTACTCCGCCAGTGTGTGGACCGCTCTTGCCGGATGGCTCGGAGTCATCGGTGTTCTTACACTCGAGAAGCTGGTGCTAGTCCCGGCAAGGTGGCGAACTCCTTGGTTGGGCGCGCCTCGGGCCCAACCTATGGTTTTACCCTCCGCGAGCAAGAGAGTGAACGAGGCGCCGTCGAGAGTCCTCGCGATCATCCCGACTTATAATGAGGCGTCCGGAATCGATAGCATTCTTAACAGAGTGCTCAATGCGAACCATGGGTTGGAAATGGTCGTCATCGATGACAACTCGCCCGACCAGACGGCACAGGTGGTCAGAGCTCATCAAGCATTCGGTCGTCGGGTGCATCTTCTCGAACGAGACCGTAAACTCGGGCTTGGCAGCGCCTATAAGGAAGGTTTTCGGTGGGCGATGGAGCGGGGGTTCGATACGTGCATTCAAATCGATGCCGACCTATCTCACGATCCCGACGATATTCCCCGCCTGCTAGCCGCACTCGAAAATGGAGCCGATGTGGCCATTGGCTCGCGATACTCCGGCGGAGTGCGGGTGTTGAATTGGCCCCAGGAAAGGTTGTTCCTCAGCGTGGGCGCCTCGCGGTTCGTGCGAGCGTTGACCGGTCTGCCGCTGGCGGATGTGACGAGCGGCTTCAAAGCGATCCGCTGCGATGCGCTCCGCAATCTCGATTGGAAACAGTTTAGAACCGAGGGCTACGGGTTTCAGGTAGAGCTTCATTACTTCCTCTGGAAAACAGGAGCACGTCTCGTCGAGGTGCCGATAGTGTTTACGGAACGCCGGTCAGGGCAAACAAAGATGACCGCAGCAATCGCTTTGGAGGCGATCTGCCGCGTTCTTCAACTCGCAATTTTTAAACGATGAGATTGGGACTGTTGAAGTTTCCCGCGAAGGCCGCCTAGTAAAGGAACGATGTCATCCGGTTCTCCAGGCTCGTCAGTGAACACTTTGCTGACAAAGGTTGAAGCTCCGCGCGGCCATCCTCCTCCAGCTGTGCGGGAAAGTCTCGATTGGCCATTGGGCATTGTCGCGAGCTTGATAAGCTTTGCCGTTTACGCGTGGTCTGCCGCGCCGAACGTAACGCTCCTGGACTCGGGCGAATTTATCGTAGCAGCGCAGCACTTTGGAGTCCCCCACCCCACTGGCTATCCGCTTTGGACCTTTCTCAGCTGGCTTTTCCTTCTGCTTCCGTTAGGCAACGCCGCTTGGAAAGTGGCGATCTTTAGTGGGCTATGCGCAGCCGGCGCTGTGGGTTGCTGCGCGGCACTCCTTTCGAGCGCTCAGCTCTGGTGCTATGGGACGTTGCTTGGTGCCAAGGCAAAAATTCTGTCACGCATCGTCGCCCTCTCCTTTTCCCTGATGCTGGCTTTCAGCATCTCTATGTGGTCACAGGCAGTCATTGCCGAGGTCTATGCTTTGCATGCGCTGTTGATCGCGATTTTTCTTATGCTCTGCTATCGTTGGTTACAGCAGCCTGCCAGCGATCGCTTGATGCTGAGCATCTTTTTCGTCCTTGGGCTGTCGTTTAGCAATCATCACCTCACGATGACGCTGGCGCCGCTTCCCTATCTCTTGATTCTTCTGCTCCGTCGACGTGCATTTTTCGACTGGTTCTTTGCTGGGGTCCTGACTGCTCTGCTGGGTTATCTGGCTTTCGCCATATTGTCCGAGAATCCCGCTGTCCTTCGCACAGCAATTCGCTTCTTCTATTGTGTCGCGCTAGCCTTCGGAACGTTTGTCTGGCTGCGGCGTGGCCGGCTCCGTTGGAGATTGATTGCGTTTCTTCCTATCGTTGTTGCGGCGGGCCTTCTCCCCTACGCGTATATGCCGCTCGCTTCAGCGACGAACCCGCCGATGAACTGGGGATATACGCGCGACTCGGCCGGATTTTTCTTTTCAATTAACCGGTCGCAGTATTCAGGGAGCCTTTCAGAGGTCAGCGTCAAGTCTCTTGGGCGCCTGATGGGGACCCCGCAACCCGATACCGAGGAAACCCGGACCGGCGCTCAAAAACAGCGCAACCGATGGCAGACCGCGCAGCTTTGGATCGGTTTTTTTTGGCAGCAACTTCTCAAGGCCTTTTCGATTTTCGGTCTGATCGGATATTTCTCTTCGTTTGCTCTTGTCTTCGCGCTCTCGCTGCCAAAACGCATCTGGATCTATTTCTTGCACGTGGCATTCGTGCTCGCGGCATTCCTTCAACCGCTCACTGCGAATTCGAAGATTGACAATGCCGATTGGTGGACGCAGATGCCGTACCATACTTACACAAACCTCATTTTTGCCACGCTCGCCGGGCTTGGCATCGGACTGCTCATCAGCAAATTCTCCAAGGCGCGCGCATATGTTTTCTGGTTAGCCCCGGGTCTTCTGGCGCTCCCATTATTTACGTTTGCGGGAAGCAAGAACGTCGCGAGCCAAAAGGACCGCTGGTTTGGATGGATGTACGGCCATGACATGTTGAAAGATCTGCCAGCTGGCAGTGTTGTAATCGGGGGGACCGATCCTGGACGATTTGTGCCGACCTACATGATCTTCGGCGAAAGCATGCAGCCGCCGCGGCATAAGCGTGACCCAGCGTTCGATCGCCGCGATCTCTATATCATCACTCAAAATGCTTTGGGGGAGCGCAACTATATGAAGTACTTGCGCGATCAATACACCGCCGCCCGCCCAACGCCATCGAATGCTTTCGAGAGATGGCTTGGGCGCGAGACCATCTACCCGTCTAGACCGCTGATTCTACCAAACGAAAAAGAAGTCGAGGATTTGGTAAACCTTGCTGCCGCGAAAGACTTGGAGAGCGGCGATTCCGGGGATACCGCCGAGCTCTTCGGCACGATTCTGCAATGGGTATGGGAGAAAAATCGTGATCAGCACGAGTTCTTCATTGAAGAGAGCTTTCCGATCCGCTGGACCTATGACTACGCAGTTCCGCACGGACTGCTCTATAAACTCAATAGGACCAAGCTCGAGGTTCTCCCAAAAGAGATTGTCGACCGGGATTTCGCCTTTTGGAAGGAATATTCCGGCCGACTACTCGGCGATCCAAATTTTAAGAGCGACTTTGACGCTCGGCGGTCATTCTCCAAGTTGCGTCAAACCATAGCTAATATCTATAGACACCGCGGAATGTCTGCCGAAGCGGAGCGCGCTTATCGCGACGCACTCGCTCTCTGGCCTGGCAACGCGGAAGCGCTGGTCGCACTCACCTCTTACCTCTGGGACCGTGGAGATTTTGAAGAGGCGATTGACCTTTACAACCAAGCGCTCGCCGATGATCCCAATAGCATTGACCTGTGGCGGCTCCGGCTCTATGCGGAAAAGCGCAAGGAGACGGCGGGCGAAATTCAAGCTCTCCGCGAGCTGCTGGCCAGCCAGCCAACCAGCGGCGAAACCCTCCGCAGGTTGATTCAGCTTTATGCAAGCGTCGGCGAAACAAACAAGGCCGAACCTCTGCTGCAGCAAGCGCAAAGCCGTTTCGCTGAGGACGCGGATATGCTGAGGTTCATCATCCGCTATTATGAGGAGCGTGGTGAACTGGCTAAAACGCTCGAGCCTGCCCGGCATCTCACCCGTGTGGAAAGTTCAAACGTCCAGAACCACCTTCTTCTTGCACGCGCGTGCTTCGTGCTGAACAAAAAGAGCGAATTCTACGAGGCCGCTCACGCTGCAATCAGACTGGGCGGGCCTTCTTTGCGAAAAGCCTTTCTGAGCGACCCAACCTTCTCTACGTGGAAGAACGATCCCGAGTTCAAGAAACTGGCTGAGGAGCAATCGCTGCCTCCAGACTAACTGGGTTCGTCTCCAAGTCTTGCTCGAAGGACTCGACAGGTGGGCACGAACAAAAGAGGTTCCGGTCTCCGTAGACGTTGTCAATGCGGGCCACCGCTGGCCAGAATTTGTGTTCCTTTAGCCACTGCGCCGGGAAGGCGGCTCGTTCACGGCTATAAGAGTGACTCCACGAGTCAGAAGCCACCGCGGTGGCGGTGTGTGGCGCGGATTTTAGAGGATTGTCGGTGCGTGATAATTCGCCCGTCTCGATTGCGAGCAATTCACCGTGAATTGCAATCATCGCTTCACAGAAGCGGTCCAGCTCCTCTTTCGATTCGCTTTCTGTAGGCTCAATCATGAGGGTACCTGGCACTGGCCAGCTCATAGTCGGCGCGTGAAAGCCATAGTCTATGAGACGCTTGGCGACGTCCTCGACCTCTACACCGGCCCGCTGGCGCCAATCGCGAAAGTCGATGATGCATTCGTGTGCGACGCGACCATTTCGTCCAGAATAGAGAACCGGAAAATATGGCGCCAAGCGGGCGGCAATATAGTTCGCGTTGAGAATTGCCACGCGCGTCGCTTCGAGCAATCCATCGCCGCCCATCAAGACGATGTACATCCAGGAGATCATCAGAATGCTGGCGCTTCCCCAGGGCGCTTCTGAGATTTCGCCGATTGAATGAGGGCCGCCGATGCCGACGACCGAGTGACCCGGCAAGAATGGCGCAAGGCGTTCGACGACGCAGATTGGCCCGACACCCGGCCCTCCGCCCCCATGCGGGATGCAGAAGGTCTTGTGAAGATTT
>DATDKN010000126.1:0-10410 GCA_036519995.1 Terrimicrobium sp.
ACATTCAACGCAAGGATTACGGTGGAGGCGAAGTCTGGTTCGATGGCAAACTCATCCGCAAGGACGGACTATTTGTCATTCCCGGACTGAAGAAACTAGATCCGGAATATCTGCTCAGGAAAAGGCACTGAAATCGTTGTAGCGACGGCGTTCCCGTCGCCGGAGCGTCTCGTTGTAGCGGCGGCATCCTCGCCGCCGAGACCCTCGACCGTGGGACACCGTCGCTACAACGTCAGGGACACGCTTCCGGAAGCTTTTCTGAGGAAGGCGCCTTTTTGCCAGACCGGCTTCAATGCTCGCTCTTGCTCCTTTCGGCGGCTCTTTTCTGATCATCGTCGAAGAGCCTCCGCCAGTGGTCGAGGCGTTCTTTGACGCGCTTTTCCATGCCGTTTTCGCTCGGTTCATAGTAGATGCGACCTTCAGGGAGGTAAGCCTGAGGAACGTAGGCGCCTTCGTAGTCATGGCTGTACTTGTAACCCTCACCGTGCCCAAGCTTTTTGGCCGCCTTGTAGTGTGTATCGCGGAGATGCTTGGGGATAGCGAGGGTGCGACCTTCGCGCACCTCCGCCGAGGCCTTTCCAATGGCCACTGTGCAGCGATTGCTCTTCGGAGCGGTAGCCACGTAAACGGTTGCGTGAGCCAAGACGAGCTGAGCTTCGGGCAACCCGACAAACTCGACCGCTTGTTGCGCGGCGACCGCTACAACAAGAGCATTCGAATCGGCCATGCCCACGTCTTCGCTCGCGCAGATGATGAGGCGTCGCGCGATGAAGCGAATGTCCTCACCCGCGTAGAGCATCTTGGCTAGCCAATAGAGGGCCGCATCGGGATCGGAGCCGCGAAGGCTCTTGATAAAAGCACTGATGGTATCGTAATGCGCGTCGCCATCCGCATCGTAGACAACCGCCTTTCTCTGGATGCTCTCTTCTGCCGCGGACAACGTGATGTGCACCAGCCCGCTTTGACCCGGCGGGGTTGTGCGGGCGGCAATTTCGAGCGCATTGAGGCACTTGCGCGCATCGCCATCGCTTACCTTGGCCAGATGCGCGGCAGCTTCGTCGTCAACGCGCAAGCGCAGCCCGCCAAGACCGCGTTCTTTGTCCATCAGAGCTTCCCGTATCAAGGTGAGCAGATCTTCGATCGAAAGAGGTTCGAGTTGGAAGATTTGTGAGCGCGAGACAAGAGGGCTATTGACATAGAAAAATGGGTTGTGCGTAGTCGCGCCGATCAACCGGAGCAACCCGCTCTCGACATCGGGCAGCAAAACATCCTGCTGAGCCTTGTTGAAGCGATGGATTTCATCGATGAAGAGGATCGTCTTTTGCCTTGTGTTCTGCAGACGGTTGGCAGCCTGGGCGACCACGCGCCGTATGTCGGCGACACTGCCCTCCACGCCGCTCAGTCGCTCAAAGCGGGACTGCGTCGACGCGGCAATCACGTGGGCAAGACTCGTTTTCCCTACGCCGGGTGGGCCATACAGAATGATCGACGATATTCGATCTGCCTCAATCGCGCGACGCAAGAGCTTGCCCGGACCGAGAATGTGACGTTGGCCGACAACTTCGTCCAACGTCCGGGGGCGCATACGCGTGGCGAGCGGCGCGTCCGGCCCAGCCGGCTTCTCGAGTTCTTCCGGAAAGAGATCCTGCATGGCTAAGTATCGTTCCGATCCTCGTCCTGCCGCAAGCGGCCAAAACGGCTCCAAAGGTGGCGCCTTGTTCTTAGACTAACGGCCTCCCAAAATGAAATTGACCTTTTACCCAGATTGGACTGTCCGCTCTTAGATCTTTTTGATGATGGCTGTTTGAGTATTGCGCCGCGCGTATTAGATTGTCGCTCCGATGGCCATGAAAACTCTTCTTGTTCCCGTCGACCTGAGTGACGCTGCGCAACCGGTGCTTCAGAAGGCTGCCGAACTCGCCCCGCAGTTATCGGCCAGAATCGTGCTTTTACACATCGTCGAGCCGGTCGCTACCTACGTGCCCGTCGGAGCGACAATGGATGTGATCGCTGCGGCTCCGCCACCTGCGGAAACTACCGAAAGCCTTTCCGCCCCCGATTCGCGCCTCAAGACGCTTGCTGAACCGCTCATCGCAGCCGGAATCAACGTCGAACCGGTCACCCTGATTGGTTTGGCAGTCGATGACATTCTCGAACAGGCCGTGAAACATCGCGCGGACTACATCATGCTCGGATCACATGGACACGGTGCGCTCTATCATCTCTTCAGCGGCAGCGTGGTGACCGGAATTCTAAAGCGCTCCACTTGCCCGGTCATCGTCGTTCCCTCGAGATCCCAGACCTGATCTACGAGACAGGCTCATGCTCGACGATGCGCACTGCATGCGTCTTATCGAGCTTCAACACACCGCGCGAGCCTTCCGGCAGACGAACTTTCGGATCAGTGACCTTTTCGCCTACCCACTGAATGCTTCCTCCTTCAATGAGACGACGAGCGTCGCTTCGAGATTTGGAGATGCGGAAGCAGCGTGCGTAGGCCTCGACAACGAGGCTCACGAAATCGCGCGATTCACCCGTCGGCGAGAAGACCGGCAGATCTGCATGCTCCAGATCCCTTTTGCTGAAGCGCTGCTCAAAATCGAGAAGCGAACTCTCCGCCTCGGAGGCGGAATGGAAGCGCGCGACCAGGCGACGAGCCAGCTCCTTCTTGGCTTCCATGGGATGCCGACCGGCGCCCAATTCCTCATGGAGCAGGACTTGGTAGTAACGGCCCATTAAGTCGTCGCTAATGCTCATGAGCTTGCCGAACATTTCCGCCGGGCTTTCGTTGAGTGCGACGTAGTTGCCAAGGCTCTTGCTCATCTTCTGCTTTCCGTCGAGTCCTTCGAGGATGGGCAGGACCATCGCGACCTGCTGAGGCATTCCTTCCTCGCGTTGCAGGTCGCGTCCCACCATAATATTGAAAAGCTGGTCCGTCCCCCCGAGCTCAACGTCGGCCTTGATCTTGACCGAATCCCACCCCTGCATGATCGGGTATTGGATCTCGTGGGCACGGATGGCCAGCCCACGCTGCATCCGGTCGCGGTAGTCCTCCCGAACCAGCATCTGCTGAAGAGTCACGCGGCTGTTCAGTTTAATGACTTCCTGAAAGCGCATGCCTTCGAACCATTCGCCGTTGAAGACGATCCTTGAACGTTCCCGGCTCAAGATTTTGAAGGCCTGATCCCGATAGCTCTGCGCGTTCTCCAAGACCTCTTCGTGCGTTAATTGGGGACGCGTGACCGATCTGCCGCTGGGATCGCCGATCATGGCGGTGAAGTCCCCAATGATCAATATTGCGAAGTGGCCGAGATCTTGAAAATCTCTGAGCTTTTCCAGGACGACGCTGTGCCCGAGATGGATGTCGGGTGCGGTCGGATCAACGCCAAGTTTGACATTGAGGGGCCGGCCCTCGGTGAGTTTGGCTAGGAGCTCGTCGGGGCTGAAAACGCTCTCACACCCTCGGCAAAGACGCGTGAGCTGATCTGCAGGTGAGAGCATCATCCTTAGCGATTTTTGTTCAAAATCTCACGGACCTGCTCGATCGTCATGTTCTTGTTAATCTGCTCGCTGAGTTGGTCGAGGCGTCCCTGCGCACTGCCCTGGGCGAGATACGGCGACGTCCTGAATGGCTGCTCTCGCCGAGACGCTCTACGTTCCGCCTCATGAAACTTTCCGGCACTGGCCGATTCAACGGAATAGCCGGTGTCTTTATTTCGAATGGAGCTCTTCGACCAAATGCTTGCCTGGTTCGACTCATAAACTTTCCTTCCGATCCATGGATTCTTGATCCCAAGGAACGAACGGACGTTCTCGTACTTTTCCGTCGAGGCTTTTTGCGAGTGGAGAAATGAAGAAGACCCTGCAGCTGCCTTCTTCACCATAAATCCTCCACTGTCGAATTTCTTCGCATTCATCGGATTGATCTGCGACATGTCAGGCTTCGCCAGAACGCGCTCCAAGAGCTTTTTCTCATCCTGCTGCGCAAAGCAACAAGCGCCACTAAGACACCAGGCAAGAATCCACCGGAAGGCACGCACGATCGCAGACTATATTATTCATTCATCTTTCGGCAAGGCGGGGGACAGAGGATGAGAAGTTAGCATCTCGTGCGCCGCACGGCGCTCGGCTGGCGCCGCATAAGCTTCAATCACATCCTGGAGGACCTTGCGTGCCTCGGGGTGCTCACCCGACTGGAGGAGTCTTTCGACGTATGCTTTGGCAATCGGAAACGATCCGGGATGCAATTCGTGAGCGCGGGCGAGGTCCCGCTGCGCGCTCGCCTCGGATGCGGCTGCCTCGGCGCGGCGCATGAAAAACTCGGCCTTTGCGCAACGCACGTCCCAGAGCGGGCTCTCGCAGGCCTCCCAGAGCGCAGTTGCACGGTCCCAGTCTGAGGATTCCAAGCTCTGCAGCAAGGTCCGGCCCGGCAGGCCATCAAGAAGTGAGTCGATGCTCTCTATCCAAAGCCATGCGCGCTCGTAATCATGGTTCGCGAGCAGCCTTTGGGCAACCTCAGCCTGGAAAGCGCGGAATTGTCTCGGAGCAAGTCCGAATTCGTTGACGCGCGGATCATGTCGCAGCAGTTCGCCGGTTTTGAAGTAGTAATCAGCGAGGGCGCGTGCTGACACAGCCTGCGGAGTATCCATCGCGCGGCGTATGCTCTCACGCGCGGCCGCAAAGTCGCCCTGCTCGAGGAACAGCTTCATAGCTTCGATCCAAGCCGCACCCGAGCGCGCATCCACCGGCGCGGCCAGGAGATACAGTTGTGCTTCGTGGGAACGGCCGGTCGCCAGATAGTATTCAATGAGATCGAGATTCCTTTGCGGTTCGAGCGCCGCAATGCGCGTGATGGGCGTCGCGATCGCTTCGGCGGCGGCGCGTTTTCCGGTCTTAAACAATGCTTGGGCGAGCAGCAAGGCACGTGTCGCGTTCCCGGGCATCCGTTTCGTGAGCTCGGCGAAGATGCGAGCCGCGAATTCGTAGCGCTGCGCATCCAAAAGGCGACGGCCAATCTGATCCCACGTCCGCTCATTGAAATGCGCGTCAGTCAGATAGTGGTCCAGCACGGCCCCGACTTCCTCATAGCGCCCGTGCTGCAGCAGAATCTGAACGATGACCTCACCCGCCTGATAGCTTCCGCGGCCTTCGTCCCATTCTGCGTAGAGCTCGTTAAGCAGCTCGCCAATTGAACCGAATTTCTCGGCGAGTTCTTTGCGTAACGCGTAAAATTCAGCAAGCAGAGTCGGGATGCGAAAAGCGATCCGCTTCAGTCGCTGCACCTGCTCACTTCGGACGGCGCTAGGCAAGTCTTGCTGGACGATTAAGAAGCTTCGAACGGCACGAAAGCGTTCCTCATTGGAGGCGGTCGGATTGTCAAGGTCGACGAGCATTTTCTTCCAATCGCGTGAAGCCGTGGGCGTCGGTCCTGCTGGCGATAATTCATTCCCCGATGGGACCTCGGAGGCATTGCTCTGCGATTCCATTCGACCAGTTCCGGCGATCTCCCGAAGCTTGGCGGCTGCCAGCTTGCTCCGTGGCGGCCCGGTGCGAATATCCCGCTCGAGCAGTGCCACGGCGTCTTGTTCGCGACCGAGTCCGAGGTAGAGTTCCACCATTGGCCCTGTAAAATCTGCCGAAGCGGCCAAGAGAGGGCTGGCTTCCAGCTCCGAGAGAGCTTCCTGGTGGCGTCCCATCTTCGAGAGAGCTTGGACGTGTCGCAGAAGTAGCGCTTTGTTTAACGGTCCCTCGCGACCTAGACGTTCAAGGATGGCGAGCGAACGTTCATATTTGCCGTCTTCGTCAAGAATAGCGGCCAGCCGAAGCCCCGCAGTTTGGATAATAGCCCGCCCCAAGCCTGGATATTCCTCAGCGAGCAGCCGTTCAAAGAACGCCGTGCCAGGCTCCTGAAGCAGACGGGCTTGAATCAAGTTGAGAATTCCGGAGCGAATCCCTTCATTGCGCGGATTTCGGTCACACAACTTCTTGTAAACGACCGCCGCGGCTTCGACGCGACCGGAGTGCTGAAGCCGGATGACGGCGTCCAAGAGTTCGCGATCGGTAGCTCCCCGTGCAACCCATTCATTGAGGAGGTAGGGGATTTCGTGCGTTTCGGCGGAAACAAGCTGGTTGAGAATGAATCGACCGATGGTTGCGTCGCGGAAGTTCTCGCCTCTGAGGCTGAGCAGTGCGGAGTCTCGCGCGAGGTCGTTTCGATACAGATCCCGCGCGAGGCGATGCAGGTTCCACTCTTCGAGTTGGTTGCCGCCTTGCTGCACCAGTTGCGACCAGCTTTCGTCATCCGAGCTGCCGAAACTCGGAAACATTTCCGCGAGTTTTTCCGCCGCGGCGGCGTGATCTCCTTTGAGGCTGCTAATCAACGCGGCCGCCGCGCGCTCGCAACGCGGATGCTTGGAGGCTTTCAGCCGGATGGCTATATTCCCTTCAAAGCTTCCTTTGTCCTGGTCGGGAGTAAGCATCCACCGTGCGCGAATGGCAAGAAAGAGCGGTTCACCAAAGGAAATTGCCGAGGGGGCGGACTCGATCGCTTTGTCGAAGCGACCAACGGCCTCGTCCGGCTCGCACAAAGCGATCCACCAACGCGCGAGCTCAATCCAGGCGGAGCAAGCCTGGGAGGCGGGCAGAGCGTCAGGCACGCTTTCGCCCAAAGTACACGCCGCGCGAAACAGATTCTTGCTCGCCAATGCCTCGGAAGCCTGCCAGCGCGTCAGTGCGGGAGCCTGGGCGAAGAGCCGAGAGAGGAACTCCCCGGAGGGGCGCCAATTCGCCTCCAGCATTCGGACAAGTGCGGCAAGGATGCTGTCCCACTTGGCTTGAGGTTGTTCTGAATTGCTAATCCAACGTGTGAGTGCGTCGTCGGCCTCGACGTCCATGGCAAGGGCGGCGAAGCTCTGCTCGAGCCCCGCGCTGGACTGTTCTGAAAATGTCAGCCGCTCGATTTCCAGAAAGGCAGCAGCTCGGTCCCCTGAATGAAAGGTTGCCCAGATCCTTTCGATAGGTTCCGAGAGTTGATCGATCCATTCCTTTGTGTGCGAGCTATTCGCGACGAGTCGTCCGATCTCGCGAATCGCCAGAAGCCGGCAGCCTTCCACGTCCGCTTCCGTCGGGACTTTCCACGGCGTAGCCCGCGGCCCGCTCGTGCGGACGGAGGGGGCTGGAGTCCGCAAAATTCTTTCCGGCAGAGGAATGCAATCCCTGTATGACTCCGGCTGTGGTCGTGTTTCGCGCAGGACTGCTTCCAAGTCGTTTAGAGCCTGCGCGCGGTCGCCACGCTCGAGGGCAAGCCGTCCCAGTCGCAAGAGCACCTGGGGAGCGCAGCCGCTAAAGCGCGCGGCGGTGCGATATGAGTTCTCCGCGCGTTCGCTGTTTCCGGCTCGCTCAAAAAAGTCCCCGGCTGCGGAAAGGACCTGTGGATTGCGGGCGTGTCGTGCGGCCAGAGCTCGCCAGACGTTCTCCGCCTCCTCGCGTCGCCCAGCGCGCTCGAGAAAATCTGCATACCGAATCGAGGGCTGAGCATCCTGAGCGCCAGCCAGAAAGACAATGCGGCGAGCGAGGCGCGCTGCTTCATCCCAATCTGCCGCCTTCTCCGCCAGTTTTATCAATTTATCGAGTTCCTCGATCGAGTCATCGCTCTCCTTGGTTGCGGAGGCTTTCAGCACTCCGAAGGCTTCCTCGTCCTTGCCCTCCGCTGCCAGCAGAGAAGCCAAACACTCCTGCCACAAGCGTTCGTCAGAGGAGCTTCGCGCCCTCCGCTCGATTCGGAAGCGCCAGTCGTCTGTAATCCCGTGTTCGACAGCATAAGAGCCTGCCTCGTCCAGCAACTCTTTACGCGCTGGACTGCTCCCCTCGGTCGCACAGGCATTTTCCAAAAAGTCCAGTGCGCGGGTAAAGAGTTGGAGACGCGTCGCGGCATTGAGGATCGGCGTTCGCAGAGAGCGCCTCGCATCGGGCGGAGCAAGGTTGTATGCGCGCTGCCAGGTCTCGAATGCTTCGAACCAGTTTCCGCTCATTTGCTGCGCGAGAGCGAGATCAGCAATAGTTTGCCAATCCTTGGATTCGTGGGCCAAAGCTTGAAAAATGCGCAGACCGTCATCGGCATTTCCGCGATCGAGTTCGAGGTGACCGATGCGTCGCCGGATTTCGAAGTGCCGCTCCGGAGCCATTTCGGCCAGGCGAGTAAACGCTTGAATCGCGGCGCCCGAGTCGCCCGAGTCGGCGAGTTGCACCGCGAGAGCTTCCTGCAAGGTCTTGGACTGCGGGAGGGCATCGAGACCGCGTCGGAGCGCACTGATCGGACTTGGTCGACTGTCGGTCCAACGCAACCACCGAGCCAATCTTAACCAGGACCCCTCCTGGCCGCTTTGTTGAGCTTGCACGTCGAGTAGCTTGATCATCTCGCGAATGGCGGGTTGCAGCGACTCCTCCTGTTCCTCGGGCGGTGCTTGCCGACCAGATTGCAAGGCGAGAAAGAGTCGGCGATCCAGATCTTCACGGGGCGGCGAAGATTCCGAGCTCTCGCAAGCCTTTCGCAGGACCTCGATCATGGCTTCTGTTTGCCCGTCGGTCTGCAACAGGTCGGCCAAATGGAGTGCGTATTCCGGTTTGGAGGGATCGTGTTCAAACGCCTTGCGCGCCCACCGGATCTCTTCTTGCCTTGTGCCGGCGGCGCTCAGGAGTTCGCTAAACTTAAAGGCGACCTCACCGGCCTCCCGCTCGTCAAGCCGCGAAGCTTCGAACCGCGCGAGACAACTAATCGCTTCCTGGTCCCGGCGCTGATCGAGGTAAAAGCGCACCAGGTCGGAGACGGCCGGCAGGTCGTCAGGATGGGCGAGGAACGCCGCGGAGAGCTTCCGTTCCAGCGGAGCGGTCAGCCGCATGCGTTTGTAGAAATCGATCGCACGCGCAGCCGCTGTGTCGTCGTCGGCATGAGCACGCAGATAGTTCTCGATGCGCTCCTCGGCATCTGTCTCCTGTTCCATGAGTGCGCTTGCTTCGGCCCGCAAAAAGATGATGTCGCGATCATCGGGCCTGGAGGCGAGCACCTTGTCGTAGAGCCTGGCGGCCGACTGCGGATTTCCCAAAGCAAGATCGAGAGCGGCGAGGTCACAGGTGAGGCGAACATCGTTTGGAAGAAGCGTTGCTGCCCGGCTTAGCCACTCGTGCCGTCGCAAGTCGTCTCCTTGAAATTCGTAGAGCTTGGCCAGGCGCAAGGCGGCCTGTGGATCACGAGGATCGCTTTCGGCTTCGGCGCGCCATCGTTTCTCTAGCAGGTCGAGCGAGTGATTCTTATCATGCAGACTCAGCAATCGGCGCCGGGCGGAGTCCAGCTGCCAGTGTCCCGGTCCCATCAAGCGAAGCAGGGCCTCTTGCGCGTCGATCGCTTCGGCGATTCTCCCGACTGACTCGAGTCGCAGCGAAATCTCCCCAAGAGCATTGAACCGCTCGCTCGGCGTGCCGTGCTTCGCAATAACTTGCAAGTGGGTAACAGCCTCGTTCCAGTCGGCAGCGCGAACGCTCGCCGCGGCCAGCCGTTTACGCAGCGCAAGGTCCCCGGGGTCGAGGGCCACGGCACGGTTCCAAGCAGCCCGCGATCTGTCGAACTCGCCAGTCTTGAGCAAGAGCTCACCGAGACGGACCAGCACGGCCGGATTCTGGTGTGTGGCGGTCGAGTCCTCCAGCAACTTCGCCGCCGCCGCAAGATCACCCTCTTCCTCGAGAATCCCGGAGAGCATTTCGGCTGCCTGAATGCTCCCGGACGCCGCTGCCCCACCCAGCACTGTCTTAACCTCCACCGTGCGCCCGGCACGCTGCAACACCCGTGCGTAGAGCACCGGCGCCTCCGCTGCCCTCTGCTGACACACGGCAATCAGCGCGTCAATTTCACCTGCTTCCGAATGGATTTTCCACAGCCGGTCAAAGGCGGTTTGCTGCATTGGGTTGGCGATCAGAATCGTAAGATAGCGGTCGGCCAGCTTTTGTGATTGGGCGTCCAGGCCCAAGGCGACTCCGGACAGGCAAAGCCAAAGCCCAAGCGGAAGAAAACGCCGTCCCATCGCGCAAAAAGCTAGCGGATTTGGCATTTCCGGCAACTGGGAGACGCCCCGATCCACTGGTCGGCAGTCCTCAATTTTCCGCAGAACGTCCGCGCCCACCCGAAACGTCAGAGGGGAAGGTCCTCAGGGCACCGAAGTTTCGCCGCTGTAACGCGTCTAACGCGAGAGATCCGCCTGCGCCAGAATCTTGAAGCCCCCGCCCCGCAAAACCGAACTCGAGCAGTCACTGTCGTCGACGTGCATGACCAGAACAGCACGCCCGCGTGGGCGAACCAGCAAAGGGTAGCTGAAAATGATGTTCACCTCTGCCATGAGCAAAGCCGAGAGCACTTTGGTG
>DATDKN010000127.1:0-2997 GCA_036519995.1 Terrimicrobium sp.
GTACCCTCGGTGTTTCGGATTTTGAATGCAGCAATCCGGAAAAGCGCAAACAGCGAGAGAGTCAATCCAAGCCAGGGAAGGAACCCGCCGATAAGGAAGATGCCCCAACGATTAGGGACAAGTGAATCGACGAGGGCGGTGACGAGGAATGCGCTTTGATTAAAAGCGAGATGTTCTTGCACATTCACCAGCCCGCGCACTATCGGAAATCCCTCAGTCCAACGAAGCAACTTCAGATAGTAGAGGCCCAGATCGTAGTGGCACATGGCCTTTGTACATGTATTGAAGACAGGATAAAATACCGCAAACGAGATCACAGCGAGGACCGCTATGACGACCATGCCGGTGCCAGCTCCTTTCAGGGTCTCCTTCTTGCGAAAGGTGCCGACCATCAGCACGCCCACTGCGCATGACGTCATGCCCACAATGATTGCTTGTGAAGCAGGACGGTTGATCGGCCAGAGAAGATGAACAAGCTGGAGCAGACCGACGAGCAAAGAGTATCCGATCCAAGGAGCGCGGAATATGAGATCGATTCGAATCGGCTTGCAGCTCGCCGCGGTTCCGATCAGCCAAAGGAACAGCCCAAAGCCTACGAAGAGAAGATAGAATGGCATCTGGTAGTCGGTACTCATTGCTGGATAAGGCGAATTAGTGTCCTAGAGATGGAGCGTTACATGGAATGGCTCTTAGGGTTCTCGCTGAATCCACCCTTTCACACTAGAGACATTTTCTTTCTCTCCTACCGGTTGAAAGCCCCCGGCGATCCCTGCGGCGGGATTTAGCAGTCCGATATTCTGGACGGACCGGTTGGCACAAGGTAGCGCATTATCAAAGCTTTGATTTCCTTCGATCGGTGCATAATAGCGCAACCCAGCGGGGTTCGTGCGCTCGGCCATGTTCGAGCGAGGAATCTCAGGAAATCTGGGGTCTGGCTTCGCCCATTGCCACGAAGCATTAACCAGGAGGCCGGCCATCGGCACAGCGCACAGGTAAAGATTGGCGACGAGGCAGAGGAAGGCGAGCGATTCCTCGGCGGCGATGAAGCTGAGGATTGGCGCGGCGGCGAAAAGCCACGGGGTCGATCCAAAGTAACGGGGCTCCGGCGCTGTCAGGATCCAGAAGGTGGTATGCACAAGGAGCGGCACACAAAGAAAGAGCAGGAAGTATCTGGCTCGCCGCAATCGCTTTTCCATCCACGAGAGCAGCAGCACGGCCGCCGAGCTGATCAAGCCGATCCCGAGCGGCCAGTCGAATTGGATGTCCTGAGAAACCACTCGCCGAATCCACGGACCGACCCAGGATAAACCTTCGAGAGCCACCTTCCTGTCACCATACGGAATGCGCGCCCAGTAGACGGTGTCCTCGCGGCACTGCTCGACTTCACTCGGCGGAATCTGCCAGGCAACTGGCACGGCCGCGATACCGGACGGGAAGAGCGGATAGCCGCTCAGAAGAACTCCTCGATAGACCCAGATCGCGAGAAGGCAAGCGGCAACCGTGCCGCTCCATCGGAGGTAAGCTCGCCCTGCGGGACTAAAGTCCCGCTCGAAGATGAGGAAGAGCACCGCCATGAAACAAATTCCGACAACCATGCCCAGAGTGTTAAGCTTAAGGCACACGCAGATGGCGCTGAGGATCCACAAATCTCCTAAGCATCGCGCTCTTTCCGAATTGTCTCTCGTCATGACGAACGCCGCGAACGCTAGGAAAAGATGGATGAGCAAACACGAAGAGGTAACGTCGGGAGAACCACTCGAGATGTTGTTTCCAAGCAGCGTGTAAATCCAGGCCGGCAGTGAGACGGCGTATGCGACCTCCAGCGGTGAGCGGCGGACCTTGCGCGCCGCCATCAGTCTGACTGCTGCATAGGCTGACAGCGTCAGCCCTAGCCAAGGCAACAAACCTCCGACCAACCACAGACCGATCCTGTCCGGGAGCAGGCCGTCGAGGAACGAAGTTACCAGAAAGGCGCTTTGGTTGAAACCTAAGTTGAGGATCAAATTGCCCACGCCGCGGACGATCGGGAACGTTTCGATCCAGCGAATCTCCTGGAGATAGTAGAGCCCGAGATCGTAGTGACAGGCTGGCTTGGTACAAGCGTTGAAAACGGGAACAAAAATGCAGAAGGCAAGGAGAACGAGCGGCAGGAGCTTTAACCACCCGCTCTGAGCTTCCCGTGGGGTTTCTGAGCGCCAGACAGCTCTTATGCAAAGTACCGCTGTCGTGCTCCCCGCAGTGATCATCAGAAAGGCGATGGAAAACTGATGGTCAATCGGGAAAAACAAATGGGCGATTTGCAGGGAGCCAAGCAGGACGCCGTAACCGAGCCACGGCAATCTGAACAAATTCGAAATCCCGTGCAAGCCACCGAATACCGCAGCACCAAGCGCCCAAAGAAAGAGCGCCGACAGCAGAAAAACCAAAAAGGCGGAAAAGAACCAGTTGGAGGTCATGTCCCGGAGTTATGGGGATGCCATGATTCGCCGTCAGTGCTCGAGCTGTGGGGCTTCCTTTCTGCCGTGGGTACTGCGAAAGCCGGCACCATACCGACGGCAGGATCGAGCAGCTCGATGCCGTGCAATTTGCCGCTGGAGGAGGGAAGCATATGATCGTAGCTTTGATTTCCCTCGATGGGCGCATAGTAAAGCAGACCGGACGTATTTGCGTGCTCGGCCATGCGTGGGCGTGGAATCTCAGGAAACTTTGTCTCGGGCGTCGCCCAGGCCCAAGCCGTACTCACCATCAGGCCCGCTATTGGCACTGCGCATAGGTAGAGATGGCGATCGCCGACACGAAGACGATGGATTGCTCTGCGGCGATCAGACAGAGAAGGGGCGCTGCTGCGAACAGCCAAGGTGTTGAGCCAAAGTAACGCGGCTCGGGCGCCGTCGAGATCCAGAAGATCGTGTGCAACAGAAGGGGGGCGCAGAGGAGCATCCAAAAGTAGGCGGTCCTGCGCAGGCGTGCTTCCAGCCAGGCCAGCAACAACACGGT
>DATDKN010000128.1:0-5189 GCA_036519995.1 Terrimicrobium sp.
AGATACGGAACTCCTTGTTGCCTTCCATTCGCATTAAGGTTCCGTCACTAAGCTCTTCATAGTCGCCAAAACGCTTGAGTGCCTCAAACTCGCTCCGGCTCACTTCCTGTGCCTCAAAATACTCACTGCTCATAAGCTATTCTCCCATCGGTAGTGCCGGTTGCTTTGCCGGATCATCACATAGACGAGGCTCCCTTCCCGGCGCTCCAAGTCTCCGTTCTCGCACAGGTGGTAGCCTGGACGGTCAATAAGGGCGTCGAACTCCTCCCCCGGCAGGACAATTACCCTTTCGGTAGAAACTTTGCCCCCTTGGTTTACCACGGCGATCTGATTCATGACCTCAGGTCTTGCGAACCGATGGGGATAAATTCTCTCTGGTGCCCAGGCAGTGCCTTGCCAGCCTTGCACTCCAGCCTCGGTACGCTCTAAGCGCAAAAGTAGCCGCTCTGCGGTAGTCCTCTTTATCGCCCCGGAAAACTCCGGGTCTTTGCGCCACTCGGTCATCGTGTCCGGGTTCACCTCTGCAAGAATGGCTGCTTCCTCGTCTGTTAGCCCACTGGCGATAGCTGCCGCTATTTTGGCGACGACCTCACACGAGCTCGCGGGCTATCCGGTGGGCCTCCGGGGCATCGCTAGCCACGCATGGATCTCTGATTTTCCGCGGGTCCGCGCCGTTTCTAGCACTGCCGGGCTCTGGCTCTGAGGCAGGAGCTTGTTCTGGCCGCGGAGCTTTGCTCGGAAGCGGTTCTATCTTTACATGGAGCCAACGCCTAGACCGTCCAGCCGGACGTGCCCGGCGGACTGCGTTGTTCCATCGATGATCACGGGCTGGAACGCGCCGAGTGCCCCAAAAGCGGCGTTTGGCTTAATGATCGGCACTGCGTCTCCCGGTATATTGAATCTGATGACATCCAACTGGATATCGGAGTCTGCCTCCTCCAATGCGGCGCGAAGGGTCGTAATTCCGCTTGGGGGATTATTCGGGAGTCCGGTATCAGCGATGCCATCGCCCATGTTGCCATCGTGTAAATCCAGCACCGAGTTGACCGTGAAGGTGCCCTGCGCACGCCAAAAACTCTGTTCGAAGGTTTTGAATTCCACCAGATCGTGCTGAGTCGGATCGGTGTCACTCTGCTGGCCGAACAGGGTGATACGCGTGGCAACCTCGACAGATTCATAAGGTTCCCCGCGATTGTGGAGCAGCTCGGTGTGGAAGACCAGCGGCGAACTGGTGCAATATGCCCTCGAGCACGGAATGCTGAAAAAGCACACCTGAGTTTCGAGCGGTGCCCACCTGTTAGTTTTGACAGTATCGGAGGTTTCCAGGGACGGCTAGTAGTGGCGCCGTGATCGACGCGGCCTCCGTTCCTGATGCGGGCTCCGCAGAGCGTCCGCGGGTGCTACTCGCCGATGATCATCCTGCGATGCTCGCGCTAACGGCCGATGCGCCGGCCGGTGAATGCTTGGTAGTCGGTAGAGCGGCCAATGGATACGAGTTGCTCGCCGAGGCGGAGCGGCTCGATCCAGCTTGAATGAATTGTTGGCGCGCACTGATGTCCTCTTCACATCACTGCATCTCATTCGCCATCTTTTTGCGTCGAGCCTTCTCACTCGGCTCGGCACTCGCGAACGAACCGGGCCGGATATCGCCACCTGGTACATAGGTACTCATCACAACGCCAGTGGTCGAAACCTGAGAGCGAACGAGCCGCAGCGCGAATGGCTTGGCAGTCTCGCCAAAGAGGCGCTTGCCCTGCCCAAGCACCACTGGAAAAGTCCACACGTTGTACTCGTCTATCAGTGATGCGGCCTGCAGCGTTTGAATCAAATTGCCGCTGCCTATAATCTGCAGGTCATGCCCCGGTTGGGTCTTGAGAGCGATGATTGCCGAGACTACATCGCCGCGGAGCAGGGTCGAGTTGTTCCAGTGGAGCGTCGTCAATGTGCGCGAAACAACATACTTTTTTGCTGCATTGAGCGTCCTCGCAGTCGGATCGTCATCGGGCTGGTATGGCCAGTGCGCTTCGAATATCTCATAGGTCCTACGACCGAGCACCAGCTCCGTCGAAACCTGATGCTGAGAGGTCCATCACTTCGTCCCAGTAGTTGAACATCCAGTCGCCAAGGGTAAAGCCGCCAGTCAGGTCTTCTTCCGGTCCGCCGGGTGCTTGCATGATGCCGTCAAGCGACGCAAACGTAGATACGATGAGCCTTCTCATGGGAACACTCCTGTAGTTTTTAAGAGGCGGGTCTTGGTCATGCGCGCTAACGAGAAGGAGATAAGCAACGGCAGGGTGTCGTTGCAAGCACGCTGAACGCGTTTCGAAATGGCGCCGTTGGCTTCATCGATTGGTTAGATGACCTTGGGTCAGGAACGTGGCTCAAACGCGCTCCGTCCACCTCCGCACCAGCGGCGAGGCAAGATTGAGGAAATAGGCGTACATCGCGCCATCTGGGCGGTAGAAGCCGATTGCCATCGAGAGAATAGCCGAAGCGATCAGCACGCCGTATTCGGGACGGCCGCTTGGAACCAGCCGGCGCTGAATGTCGCGCTCGATCACCAGCGTGATGCCGATTGCCGTCAAGGCTAGGAGGACCATGTTGGTTCCATACACCCATATCGCCGGCGCGAGGTGGTAGCGGCCAGCAACAATCATCGAGAAGGGCAGGAGGGTGACGAAGAACAGGTGGGAGAGCAGCGACCAAGCGTAAGCGCCGCTCGCCGCTTCCGGCTCCTCCTTGGTTCGCGCGCGCGAGAGCCAAAAGGTTGCGAGCACTAAGAAGCTGACGACGTAGGCGATGAACGTGTCGCCGAGGCCGAGAAGAGCGGAAATCAGTTCTGCGGCGGATGTGGGATGGAAGTCTTCCGGCAGATCGAAATTGACGACGAGCAGCGTCATCGCGAAGGCGAAAACGCCGTCGGTTAGGGCATCGAGCCGGCCTTTCGAAATAAACTCCTTGGTCTCAGCCATCATCCTCCCGATAAGCAGTGTGGCAATCGGCGCGGAAATCGCTTGAGCGCAGCATCTAACGCTCAGTATCAGCGGCGGCGCGCAGCGCCGTCCGCTGCATGCTGTTGTTAGCCATCATCCTGTCATGCCTGGTCAATGGATTGCGATCGCTGCCGCAATGGGATAGCTGCGACGAGCGAAGACTCGGAACAGACCCGGGTCGTCCGGACCGGCAGCCCGATACCCCTGCCGACAACCCAGCAGTTCATCCGCAACAAATGCCTCTAAGCTCCAATGCTGCAGGGCTCCAAGGTGAGCGGCCCAAGGATGCGGCCAGGGCTCACGGGTATCGACAAGGACGTGTCTCATGCAAAAAGTGGGCAGGGTCGCCCTGGCCCTCGCCAGACCTTCCGCGCTTGCTGATCCTTTGTGCTGGGTCGGGGTTCACAACGTGTATCCTCGGGTCAATTTGAAATTCTTTCTATCAACTGCGCAATGACTTCACATGCAAATCTTGGTCGAGCAGGCCATCGGCGTCCGTCGGGCAAACATGATGCGATTCTGGGATATCCAAACTTTTCACCTTTCAGGTGTCAGGAGCTGCTCGGCGAAAAACGCCAACCGCGTCAGTGCTCACCGCTCAATCCTCCCAGTGTAGGTTGCGCCGAAGGTGTGGATGAGCGCGGCGAAAAGCCTCGCATCCGAATCATCTGGGCCGCTGATCGCCTTATCCCGGTGCAGCTTTACAAGTTCGGCAGCAATGCGGCGAGCCTCGGCATTGCCATCCACGGAGGTTTGCTCTTCGAAGTGACTCACCATTTTAAGCGGAGAAGGGGCTGCTTTTCGATCTTGCGCACAACCACACTGCTAGCGGGGCATTTCGCCCCCACTTTGCCACTGGTTCTTGCCTGTTGTGCTTTTTCTGCCTCGCTGATCTTTCGTTCGAGCTCACCCTCGTTCCACGGAGGTGTGCAGCGGTCATTCCATTCCTTGAGTAGGGTAAGGGCGACTGAATGATTCAGACCGAAGCGATGAACCAACATGCACGCTGCCCGAAAGGTCTTGTTATGGCCCTGTTGCCCACTCACAGCAGGAGGAAAATTTGCCATGTAGCGCCGGGCGCGTTCGATGACCGGTGTCCGCATAAGAGGTGAACCGCACAGGGAGCACAAGGAGTAGTAGACTCTTGGAAAACGGGGTGATTTCCAGAGCGCGTATAGTCCTTGTGCGGCTTATGCGGACCTGTGCGGACTTCTCTATTCATGCAGGATGAATCGATAGTACTTGGCAAGATAATCGCCGCCTCCTTCACGAACAGCGAGCGCCACCAAGCGCAGCCAGGTGATTGCTGGATTCGACACACGCCGTTGCGCTGCCTCATGTCCATCTAGAAGCGGAGCAAGCCTGAAAATCTTCTGGACGATCCAATCGAGCGTCCCGGCCCATTCGCGAAAATCGTGCCGAGTGTCGCCTGTGGATTGTTTGCCATAGGCTTTCCATTGTCCGATTACGCTGAAAACACAGCCCAAGTAGTAATTCTGGTTGGCAGCAACGCGCGAGAGCAGGTCGCCCTCGTCGAAGTGCCGGAAGGTATATCCATGGCGCTTACGGAGTCGGATGATGCTTGATCGATTAGCAAAATCCGCCGTTGTTTCGACACCGTTGGATGTTAGCAGGTGAAAAACATGCCGCACATCGACCATGATTTCAGCGCGCCCTGGCGTCCGGCATGGAATATGCCCGCCTGCGGTAAGAGCCATTTCGAGCAGCTGAGAATCTAACCGCCCCCGCAAGTTGTCGATCATGACAAACGGGCGGCCTAATCTGTTCGCCGATACCCTTAAAGCCTTCACAATCTTTTTGTTCAATGTGTCGGGCTTAAGCGGATCAGTTCCGCATAAGGCCGCTGCTTCGATGCACTTTGCGAGTATTTTGATCGTGTTCCGATTTCCGGAACGATCGCGCGTTGCACTGCGGCGAGAATGGTTCGGCCTGCGCCTTCCGGGTATGAGAGCTGCGTAATGTCGGTCAATGTCTCCGGGACCTGACGCGCATACAGAACTGCGTGAAACCAGTTCGTTGCCTTCAGGGGTCTCTAAGAGTCCTTGCAGCTTGTTGGTGACCCTTCCAGTCATAAGAATCCTGACGTCTCCTACAACTGTGCCCCACGAGATTGCCCCGCGCCGCTCATGTTTTACAAGGAACGTGATGCCTTTGACGTGATCGCTTGCGTCTTGG
>DATDKN010000129.1:0-2467 GCA_036519995.1 Terrimicrobium sp.
TCTTCGCAGGCGGTCACTAATTCGATGCCGAAACGACGCGCATCATGGAAATGGCGTTTGACATGGCACTGGTCGCTCCTCGACTTGCTGATCGAGCCGACGTTTCGAATGAAGTCGAGCTCATTTCTCCTTACGCACGCCCTTGAACCTGCCCTTGTCCTTCTGGTCCATGAACTGAAGACGCCTGCTGCGCTTGGTCCAGTGCTTCTCGTCCATCACCTTGGTTTCGAGCTGGGATCGCTTGCGGACCGCCCTCTTGCGCGCGTTGTCGCCGGTGGGCTTGTTAACAGCCGTGTCTGTCCTCTCGAACTGAGGAACAAACGCTTCGCAGCTCAAAAGTTCCGGCTGGGCTATGAACCGCAGCGGGCTGGGACTCCGGCGAGATTTGGGCAACTCAGCGCTTAAGGCGTCGGTGAACGAAAATCTATGTTCCGGGTTGATGGCCAGAATGGGCCGCGTGCCTACTCCACGCGGTCCCATAAATGAGGAAAACGGGATGTCCTCAGAGCTAACCATGCCCGTCTGGCATGAAAAGCACCTTCGCGCGGCAACCCGCGCGGCTGGCGTTGCATTGTGGTCTTGGAACGTCGATACCGACGCCATCACAATGGATGAGCGCGCATATGATCTCTGGGAGGTTTCGAAGGACGAACAGAACATCACTTTCGAGATCTTGTCTCAGAATATCCACCCTGCTGACCTTGAGAGGGTCAGGTCGGCCTTCGCCGCCACGCGCGCAGTCATAGGTGCTTACGAGATTGATTTTCGAATTCTGTCGGGAACTGATATCCGCTGGATATCCGCTCGGGGTCAAGGCGACGATGCGGACATAGCCGATCGCATCATGTTCGGCATCTTCCTTGACGTCACCCAGCGCAAGCAGGCTGAGGAAGCCAACGAATTGCTTGCGGGCGAGATGAGCCACAGAGTGAAGAACCTGTTGCAGATCGCGACTGCTCTGACTCAGATCACTTCGCGCTCGGCGGCGACCAAAGAAGATATGGTGCGCGACCTCACCAGCCGCCTGATGGTCTTGGGACGGGCCCAGGATCTTGTTCGTCCTGCACCGGGCCGGAAGAACGAGGCTACGCTCCTTGGCGATTTGGTTTCCGTTCTCCTCGCACCATACGATGAAAAGGAGGCCAGCGTTCGCATTCGCGTTTCTGTGCCGAAGGTGAACGTTGGACAGGCGTCGGTTACGACGCTAGCCCTGGTTATTCATGAATTGGCAACGAACTCGGCAAAGTACGGGGCGCTTTCAACCACTCGTGGCACACTGGATGTTTCATGCACCGCTCACGACGACGAAATCGTTGTGATGTGGACCGAACGGGGCGGCCCACCTGTAGTGGCACCTTCGAAGCTCGAAGGCTTCGGAAGCAAGTTGGTAAACCGGACTGTGGACGCACAACTGGGCGGCGCCATTGCATTCGATTGGTCACTGGAGGGCTTGGTCGTCACCCTGCGAATGAGCAAGGATCGCCTCTCGCAGTGAGTCGCCCAGGCGCTTACGCATACGCTCGATCAACATGCAACGAATGTAGGCGCCGCAGCGGATTTTTGGAGTCTCATTTCTTTTGCGCCGGCTTCCTCGATCGGTGGTTCGCCCGCGATGACGGGACAGGCCATGGAATGGGGGGCGTAGCCCTTGGAGAGCGCTTATCGCTGTCCGGAGGAGCCGCTCGTTCCGCTTGGAGCGTTGGGAGTGCTCCCCGGCCCAACTCCCGTCCCTGGGGAATTGATGCTATTCTGGCCCGTGCTGCCGGGGGGTTGAGCAGCGCTATTGCCACTCGGACCGCTTTGGCCCGTGCGGCCGGAGGGTTGCGCAGCGCCGGCGCCACTCGGACCGCTTCTCGAGCCGCCTGAGTTGCCTGTGGTTCCGGATGCACCGCTCGCTCCACCTGCTCCACTGCCAGCGCCACCGCCCTGCGCCAAGGCCCCGGAACTGAGTGCGAGTGCCGCTACGAATGAAAGCGCAAGGATTCTTGCTCGCGACATGCTGACCTCCATGTTGGTAATTTGAACTTCATAAAGATAAAGAGCGCCGATGCACTGATTGTTCCTGCCAAAAACGTTAGTGGCCGGGGTTATCCCGCGTGGCCGGGTCTGGTCTTACTTGTACCCGGCTCGAATTGCGGCGATCAGTCAGCGGCATGCCCCACTATCGCATCTGATCGGGCTTGGGCAGACAGCAGGCGTCCTAGTTTGTTGTCGGCCTGTCGCGCACCAACTCCCCAGCGGCGAGTCCTATTCTTACTGAGTCAGAAAGCCGCGGCTGACTGAAAGGAGAATCATCTATTTGGCAAGATTCATACTTCAGCGATGGGGAGGCTGGAATGGGTCTGCCGAGATCAAACGATGGTGAAGCGCGGTTTTCGGCCTATGTGGAGGGGCTCACGAGCGTGATCGGGCATGCGGACCGGGCCAAGCCGCTTCGCGATTATTGCTTGGGTTTGATGATGCCTTG